>NZ_CP096563.1:6135000-6405102 GCF_023221595.1 Rhodococcus qingshengii JCM 15477 | reverse complement strand
CGCCGACAGTGGGTGTGCTGCAGCTGCCGAGCGTATGGCTGCGGCGTCGAATGATTCGGTGGATTACCACCCGGGGTGAGAACCCCGTAACAGGCTACGAATATGCCACCTGGGCTGTGTTTCCACACAATTATCCACAGATGTGGACAAACCTGCACCGAGTCGGTTTTTTCGTCAACCAAATTCGTCAAAGTGACCGAGAAATTGATCTACCTGCAACTTTGTCGGAACTCGAGGCGTTCGCCACTTGGTGTCGGGGATGCGTCAACACTCACAGCCCTGTGGATGAATGTGGAAACTCGGGATTCGGGGTCGCGTCCGGTGCTCGTGCCCGTATGTGCTGATGAGGCCTTGTCGAGAGCGTGCGCGGTTGGAACTGTCCGGGTTGCCTTCGGGCCACCTGCGTTCCGTAGCGGAACTGTTGCCAAGGTCACACTTGCCGCCTCGCTCGAGGTCACGGCCGTATGCACACCGCGAACGGAATCTTCGGAATAATGGAAGTGTCGGCGTGTCGCCGTAGTTGCCGCGGGAGGGCCCTGAATCGGGCTGGTTTGACCTTGGCAACGGTGGTAAGTAACCTCGAACGGTCACCCGCTGGTGGTGATCGCTTCGTGCTGGCTACATATGTCAGGTCGGAACGGTCTTCCAAGCCACAACGAGTGAAGCTGATTGTTCTGTACCTGTTGTATCCAAAGGCGCCGTAAGGCGTCGATCACTGAATGACGCCGGGAGGCGTCAATGAACTTCGAGGAGTGTTGACCGTGGCCAAGGGCAAGCGGACGTTCCAGCCGAATAATCGCCGCCGCGCGCGTGTTCACGGCTTCCGTCTTCGTATGCGTACCCGTGCGGGTCGTGCAATCGTTTCGGCGCGTCGCCGTAAGGGCCGCGATTCCCTCACTGCCTGATCTGATTTCGAGTTCAGGAGCTCGGGGTGTTGCCTGAGCCGTTCCGGTTGCGTCGCCACGCGGATTTCTCCGTGGCGGTGCGACGTGGACGTCGTATGGGAAGACGCGACCTTGTCGTGCACGCGTTCGATCGCGAGCAAGTAGAGGCGCTGGTAGTAACAAATCACGGTCCCCGGTTCGGGCTGATCGTGAGCAAGGCTGTCGGGCCGGCGGTGATTCGACATCGAGTCGCACGCCGGCTTCGTCATATCTGTGCAGATTTCGTCGGACAGGTTTCACCGGAGACAGACGTGGTTATCCGCGCACTTCCGGGTGCAGCTACCGCCAGTTCAGCCGAACTGGCCAAGCAGTTGCGCGGGGGCCTGACCAAAATGAACCTATTGGTGTCGGTAAGTGAAGAGCCATGAGTACTCCGCTCTCTGAGCAGATCGAGACTCCCAGAGCCTCCCGTGTCATCACGGTGTTGAAGGCTGTGCGTCGCGCTCCCGCCACTGTTCTCATCTTCTGTATCGAGTTGTACCGGACGTATGTGTCGCCCTTGAGGATGCCGACCTGCCGGTTCACCCCCACCTGCAGTGAATACGCAGTCGAAGCGCTGCGCACTCACGGGGCGATCAAAGGCCTTTTCTTGACTGTGGTGCGGTTGGCGAAGTGTGCCCCCTGGCATTCTGGAGGGTGGGACCCTGTCCCTGCCCGTCGTGACCGTGATGCGGGTAGCCGCCATAGCTGTCCGGAAGCACGCGCAGCGTGTCACAGTCCGACGGACGAACAGAGGAGTACTTAGAGCCGTGCTCAATTTCATCTACTATCCGGTATCCGCGATTCTGTGGGTCTGGCACAAGGTCTTCGGGTTCATTCTCGGCCCGGACAACGGAATAGCCTGGGCGCTTTCCGTGGTGTTCCTGGTGTTCACCTTGCGTGCGGTTCTGTACAAGCCGTTCGTGAAGCAGGTCCGCACGACGCGTCAGATGCAGGAACTGCAGCCACAGATCAAGGCATTGCAGAAGAAGTATTCGGGCGACCGTCAGCGCCAGGCCGTCGAGATGCAGAAGCTCCAGAAGGAGCACGGATTCAACCCGATCATGGGCTGTCTCCCGGTCTTGGCTCAGGCTCCGGTGTTCATCGGTCTGTTCCACGTCCTGCGCTCGTTCAACCGCACCGGCACCGGCATGGGCCAGCTGGGCATGAGCGCCGAGGACAACCTCAACACCCCGAACTACGTCTTCTCGGCCACTGACGTCCAGTCGTTCCTGGATGCTCGTCTGTTCGGCGCGCCCATCTCGGCCGCAATCACGACGCCGGTTGCGCAGCTTCAGGCCTACGTCACCGAGAACGTTCCCGAGCTTCCGTCACGGCTGAACATTATTCTCGTGGCCGCTCCGCTGATGATCATCGCCAGCATCGCGACGCACTTCAACTCACGCGCTTCTGTTGCCCGTCAGAGCGAAGCAGCTGCCGCGAACCCGCAGTCCGCGATCATGAACAAGCTCGCCCTGTACGTCTTCCCGCTCGGTGTTCTGGTCGGTGGACCGTTCCTTCCGATCGCGATCCTCCTGTACTGGGTGTCGAACAACATCTGGACCTACGGTCAGCAGCACCTCGTCTTCCGCAAGATCGACGCGGAAGAAGAAGCCAAGAAGCAGGAAGCGATCACTCGCCGCAACGACAATGCGCCCAAGCCCGGTGCCCGTCCTGATCCCAGCAAGAAGAAGGGATCTCCGGCTGCGCTGAAGACCGCGGATTCAGCCGACGACGACGGTGACGCCCCGGAAGTTTCGCTCAAGAAGCCACAGCCGAAGCCCTCGGGTTCCAGTGGTGGTTCCACGTCGAAACCGAAACAGAACCGGCCACAGAGCAACCGCGGCAACTCCCCCAAGCGCAATAAACGGCGCTGATCCAGGAAAGAGAACGACCAATGTCCAGTGAAGCTGACATCGTTGTGGATGGAGAGAACGCAGACGTGAGCACCGAGACCACTGCGCCGGTTACCGATGTGGATGTAGACATCGACGATTCCGATGACGACCTGATCGAAGAGGGCGAGATCGCCGGCGACTACCTCGAGCAGTTGCTCGACGTTCTCGATTTCGACGGAGACATCGACCTTGACGTCGAGGGCGATCGGGCGATCGTCAGCATCGACGGCGGCGACGACCTGACCAAGCTCGTGGGACGCAAGGGTGAGGTTCTGGATGCTCTCCAGGAGCTGACTCGTCTGGCAGTTCAGCAGTCGACCGGAGAGCGCAGCCGCTTGATGCTCGACATCGCCGGGTGGCGTGCGGGCCGGCGCGAGGCACTCAGTGCTCTCGGTGCGGAAGCTGCACAGCGTGTTCTCGAGACCGGCGAACGCGAAGAGCTTGCTCCGATGACGCCGTTCGAACGCAAGATCGTGCACGACGCCGTCGCCAAGGTCGCCGGTGTTTCCAGCGAGAGCGAAGGCGCTGAGCCGTCTCGTCGAGTGGTTGTCCTCAAGGACTGACACTCCCCCTTGATCGAATGCGGGCCCCGGATTTTCCGGGGCCCGCTTTTGTGTCCGAGAGGTGTTTCACGTGAAACCGAATCCGGCGGCACGGTGAAGGTCCGCTGCCTATCGTTGTCGACATGTCCAACGAGCGCTCCGGATTCCCTCTCGGATTGATGACCCTTGGGGCCTTGATAGGGATGCTCGTGTGCGGCCTGAGCTATTGGCCCGTGGTCTTCGAACTACAGCAGAAAATGGAAGTCCAGTCCTTTCCGCCGGGCGGTCTGAAGTATTGGCTCTGCTGGTCGTTGCCGCTGGGAGTAGTCGCCGTCGTATTCATTCCACTTGCATTGGCTTGGCGATCCGGGAGACCGGTCATGCTCAGCTTCGCGATTGCCTTCTTGTTAGTCGGGGGTGCACTGTGCATGTTCGGATATTCGATCGACAACATGCCGTACTACATGTGAGCCCCTCCCCTCCCCCAGGAGGAATAGTCGGCCTTCGTTTCACGTGAAACCGGATCGATGGTTGTTGCCCCGAGCCCTCGAACTCCGCCCCAGATTGCCGCCACAATGGATCACAGACCTGATGTCGTCAGGCCTGCTGGCAAGGTCGTCACCTTCGGTGCTGGCATCCGATGACCGACAACCCGCGAGCCCTCACTTCGACGGCCCCCGGATTGGGGCGTCATCAACAACGATCACGAAGGAAGTAGCATCCGCACATGCACGTCGACATCGAGGGCGCCACCCGGATTGCCCGCCTCGCCGCAGAATTCGACTGGACCTGGGCCGTCGACGACCTGGAACCCTTCTGCGCACAAGCCCGATGGGAGCTCGTCGAACTCAGGCAAGGTGGCGGCTCGATACGAACGAACCTTCATGTCTGCCGGCCGAAGGCGAACATGTTCGGGCGGCAACACAGAATGGATTGGATCTCGATCTTCGTCACGGACGTGGCAGATGATGCTACGCCCATGACAGTGGTGCGCCCGCTGCGGAACGCAGGGTTCGCGAATCTCACTGCGGCACTGACTTCCGTCCTTCCGATACCCACGTACTCCGAGCCCGGACCTGAGGCAACTATCCGGTGGGACCTGCCTAAAGTGGTCGTCGAACTCGGGATGAGCCCCCGCGCGATCCACCTGCAACTGACGAGTCCGAAGTATCAGGCATGGGTGGATGAGCCCGAACCGGAGTACGAGGACTAGGACTAGCGATCGAGGTCGGCGAGATCGCACCCGGTGCGGAAACAGGTTTGTGCGCTCCTCACACGAATCGGACCAATCACATCGAATGGGCTTCGTCGCCACGCAAAGTCGATGATGCTGTTGCGGGCTTCGGGGTGAGATCGGCGGCGACTACTTTGCCAAGCAAACCGGAATCGACATCGCCTACACGGGCTCCGGTCCATAGACTGCGGACCGCGTCGGGGTAATCATGGGACCGCCTTGAGTTCGGTTGACTCGCGGGGTGTGCGATCGGCGTCGCACCCACACCCGCTGCTGGTCTCGTCATGAGGGCGGATCCGGGCTGTACGAGGTGGAAGGACTTCGCGGTGCCCGGATCGAACTCGTGAGCGATGATCTTGTTGGTTCCGGGTTCGGTATGCACCAACGGGTAGTCGTAGTCTTTGCCGTCCAACAACTCCCGCACCAAGCGCGGATCTTAATCGCGCAGAGCCTAGGCGCAGGAATTCATCCTGCGCATCGGGCAGGTCCCCTGCTCGACTTTGATCTTCCCGCCGACACCGGTCTCCACATCGAAGGCGAACTCTCCATGCGCATCCTGTGGTGCGAAGCTCCTTGGATTGATTCGCGGTTTGCGATGCCAAGTCTCCGGTCTCCCGCAACAGGGGTGTCAAGCCGACGGATGTATGGCTCGCAACAACCGGCGATGAGATACCGAAGCTGTCCGAGATCTGGAATCGAAGTCTGTTTTCCGAGTCGACCTACAGAGAGGATCTGACTGACCGAGTCCGTTCTGCAGTCCGACGTCGGCGATCTTTTGCAACGACTTTTTCATCGAAAATTGGTCTTTTTGGGTCAGAATTTCATCCATGTAACTACCCATGGCAGTTTCGTCACTGTGATGATACTAAGAATTGCGCTCCTATCTGCATTCGATCGCCCGGCCATGTTTCACGTGAAACGCGTCAGAATTGGAAGAATTTTCAGCGCAATGTTTCACGTGGAACGTGAACCCCTCCCCTTCCCCGCTTGAATTTTGGGCCGAAAACTTCCCAAAGAATGAACGAGTCGGCAGACTCACAGCGAGTCGGTGTGCAGAAGCGAACACATGTCGGCTCCAGAGCGGATAATGATTTCGGTCTTGATTGTTGATTTCGCGGTTTACGCGGGAGGATGTTTCACGTGGAACAGAATGGTGCGGCGTCGGTTGACTGGGACGAACAAGAGACTGCGCGCGCAGTGTTCGGTGACAGATATGAGATCGCGGAACGGTATTACCAATCCCTGGCGACGGATGGTGTCGAGCGCGGGCTCATTGGTCCCCGTGAAGTCCCTCGACTGTGGGAGCGTCACCTTCTCAATTGCGCCGTCATCGGTGAGTTGATTGCCGAAGGCGAGTCGGTTGTGGACGTTGGAAGCGGCGCCGGCCTACCCGGTATCCCTCTCGCAATCGCCCGCCCGGACTTGAAGGTGACTCTGGTCGAACCGTTGCTTCGACGCTCGGTGTACCTCGCGGAGTTCATCGAGTCCAACGGATTGGACGTATTGGTTGTCCGAGGGCGAGCCGAGGAATCGGGTGTTGTGAAGGAAGCGGGCGGCGCGGATGTAGTCACCTCGCGAGCTGTGGCGCCTCTCGAGAAGCTCGCACGTTGGTCCCTCCCACTCATTCACGAGCACGGCCGGATGTTGGCACTCAAGGGTTCGAGCGCCGCCGAGGAGATCGAGCGAGACCGTACGGCGCTCACCAAGTTGGGCGCAGGTAAGTTGGAAATACTCGAATGCGGAGCCAAGATTCTCCGCACCCCCACTGTTGTGGTGAAGGCCGAACGTCTCCCGAAGCGCCGCCAGCGTTGATGATTTACACGCATGCAATCGAGAGCAATGTACAGATGATGAGAGCACCTAGTGATCGATTCCCAATCGAAGGAGCAGTCAATGTCGGGTCGATCTGAATCCGCCGTTTCACGTGAAACACCGAAGCAGCACACGAGTGCGGGTGCGGATCAGATCGTCAACGACGACGACAATTTCACCGCCCCCTACGCGGCGATCTCCTCGGAGGAGACCCCCATCGGGGCGGCCGCGCATCGAGCGAGCCAAGTGCTTCATCCCCATTCGGTTACGCTGCCGAAGCCGGCGTTCCGCCGCGTGATCACCATCGCGAACCAGAAGGGTGGCGTCGGCAAGACGACGACCACGGTGAACCTTGCGTCGGCGCTCGCTCTTCAAGGGCTCACTGTCCTTGTGGTCGATTTGGACCCTCAGGGCAACGCCAGCACCGCTCTGGGCGTCGTCCATACCTCGGGCACCCCGTCGAGCTACGAGCTGCTCATAGGCGAAGTGAAGGCCCCGGAGGCGATCCAGACCAGCCCGCACAGTGAGCGCCTTCTCTGCATCCCGGCAACGATCGATCTGGCGGGCGCCGAGATCGAATTGGTCTCCATGGTTGCCCGCGAGAATCGACTCAAAGGCGCGCTCAACGACAAGGTGCTCGCAGAGCTTGACGTCGACTTCGTCCTCATCGACTGCCCGCCCTCGCTGGGACTGCTGACCGTGAACGCGATGGTCGCTGCCAAGGAAGTTCTGATCCCGATCCAGTGCGAGTACTACGCCCTCGAGGGGGTCGGTCAGTTGCTCCGCAACATCGAACTCGTCCAGGCTCATCTCAACCCGGATCTGCATGTCTCCACCGTCCTTCTGACGATGTACGACGGGCGCACCAAGCTGGCCGACCAGGTCGCCGAAGAAGTACGCAAGCACTTCGGTGAGGCCGTTCTGCGCGCTGTGATTCCGCGCAGCGTGAAGGTGTCCGAGGCTCCCGGATACGGGATGACAGTTCTCGACTACGACCCGGGTTCACGTGGCGCCATGAGTTATCTCGACGCCGGCCGTGAACTTGCCGCCCGCTCTGCCACCACGACGACCCAGGAGCAGTGAGATGAGTCAAGCACGCAAAGGTGGATTGGGCCGCGGCTTGGCTGCTCTCATCCCCACTGGGCCGGCCACGGCGCCGGGTCTGGGATCGGCTGCAGCGGACGTCGTAATCGGCGTCGACAAGCGCAACCCCTCCCCTCCCCCACCGACCAAAGCGGCCCCGAAAACGCCGAAAGCCACCAAGGCGTCGGCTGCGAAGGCTCCGGTGGAAGCTGAGCCGGAGACCGAACTCGAGCCGACCGGCGCGGTCTATCTCGAGATCGAACCGAGCCTGATCGAGACGAACCCGAAGCAGCCTCGCAGCGTTTTCGACGAGGAAGCACTCGCGGAGTTGGTTCACTCGATCCGCGAGTTCGGCTTGATGCAGCCGATCGTGGTCCGTCGTCACGGTGACAAGTACCAACTTGTCATGGGTGAGCGTCGCTGGCGCGCGAGCCAGGAAGCCGGGCTGGAGAAGATTCCGGCGATCATTCGTGAAACAGATGACGACTCGATGCTGCGCGACGCGCTCCTCGAGAACATCCATCGAGTGCAGTTGAACCCCCTCGAAGAGGCAGCGGCGTATCAGCAGCTGCTCGAGGAGTTCGAAGTCACCCACGAAGAATTGGCCAATCGGATCGGACGTTCGCGTCCCGTCGTGACCAACATGATTCGTCTGCTGAAGCTGCCGGTGGCGGTTCAGCGTCGCGTTGCGGCCGGTGTACTTTCGGCCGGCCATGCTCGCGCACTGCTGTCCCTCGAGGCGGGTGCCGACGCTCAGGAGGTCATGGCGGCGCGCATCGTCGCGGAAGGAATGTCTGTTCGCGCGACGGAGGAAGCAGTCACTCTGGCCAACCGGGCGGATAATGAGATCGCTCCCCCACAGAAGCGCAAGCCCATCGTGATGCCGGGTCTGCAGGATGTGGCCGAGCGGTTGTCGGACTCGTTCGACACTCGGGTGACTGTCAGTCTGGGCAAGCGGAAGGGAAAGATTGTGGTCGAATTCGGCTCGGTCGACGACCTACAACGCATCGTCGGAATGATGGAAGCACAGAAATCCAAGTAGAGAACTCGGATGCCCGTTTGGTGACGTAATCATGATGACCGGGCACACCACCTATTTTCGTCACTGTGACAAATCTAGGTGGTCCGAGCTTCTCGAAATCTTGAACCGGGACGAAAGATGTTGAACAGCAATACATTAGGGCGATCAACTCTCGTGCCACTGCCGACTTGTCGTAGCTGGCCTATCCTGGAGAAGAGAAAAGCGGCGGGCGAGCATCGAAACCGCTTCGGGGACCTACGGAGAGTGAGTTAGTCAGTGTCGACTCACGTCATCACCTCTCTCACACTCGACAGCCTCGATCAGCTTTCCGCCCATGCGCGCCGATGCGTGTTCTGGGAGATGGACCCGGGCGCGCTTCACGACGCCCGAGGATTCTGTGATCAGGAATTCGAGAAGGAAGCCTGGCTGTCGATGGTCATGCTCGAGTGGGGTTCGTGCGGACAGGTCGCCGTCCGCGACGGAAAGCCGCTCGGCAGTGCGTTGTACGCCCCTCCCCGCATGATCCCGCGCGCGCAACTGTTTCCCACCAGCCCGGTCAGCTCGGACGCAGTGCTTCTCACAAGCCTTCGCCTCGAGCCTTCGGGCATAGAAGAAGAACTTGGGCCGAGCCTGCTGGCCGCTGTCGTGACAGATCTGGTTCGACGAGGAGTTCGTGCGCTCGAGGCATTCGGTATCCGTAGCGGCGACTTGGGGCCAGCTTCCGACGTGGCCAGTGCAACGGCAGCTCTGGAATGTTCACCCGCGGAATGCATGATCAGTGCCGAGTTCCTCGAGGACTACGGTTTCGAGGTCGTGGCACCGCACCATCGTTATCCGCGCCTTCGTCTCGAACTCAATCGAGATCACGAATGGAAAGTCGACGTCGAAGAAGCCCTCGACCGTCTACTGAAGGCCGCAGCTCTCGAAATGGTGGAGATCAGCGAACTCGCCAGAGTGTGAGCAGGTGCCGACCGCAGGACCTACGAAATGCGGTCGGCTACCGAAAGTTCTTCTGCGAGAAGCTCGGCGAAGGTGAAGGTGCCGGTCGGCTGATCGTCTTGACCCAGTAGGTACAGCCGCTTGACCGAGATCAAGATGGCTTCGGCGATGGTGTCACGCATCCGCGGATTCGTCAGTACCGCAACGTCGGACGCGTTGGACAGGTAGCCGAGATCGATCTGTACCGTCGGCATGTTGGTCAGGCGCAACAACTCCCACGTTCGACCGTGAGTTCTGCAGTCCCGCAACGGAGTTCGCGCAACGATCTCGCGCTGAACGAAACCGGTCAACACCTGCCCGATCATCGAGACCGAACCGTGCGAATTTCCGAAGTGGAAACTCGCGACGCCGTTCGCCGACGGGCTCGAGTTGCTGTCGCAGCGCAGGGAGATCATCAGATCGGCGTCGAATGCGTTGGACGTCAGCGCGCGCTCGGCCTCGCTCGGATCGGCGTTGTGCGGGCGGGAGAGGAAGGTTTCCATCCCGGTTGCTGCCATCCGCCCCTCGAGGCGCATAGCCAGATCCCACAGGATGTCGGCTTCGGAGATGCCGTTGACGATGGTGCCGGTGGACGGACCACCGAGGCCTGGATCGATGACGATGCGCTTGCCGCCCAGTTGCGGGCCCTTGCGCCGCACCAGTTCCTCTTCGCTGATCGCATGTGGGGAACCACCGGTGACGCGGGTTCCCAGAAGTTCCAGCGAACGGAGTGTCTGCGGTCCGCAGATACCGTCGGCGGCAATCCCGATTTCACGCTGGAAAGACGAGAGAGATTCGTGGGTCTGCGGGCCGAAGAAACCGTCGACCCGACCTGCGTAGAAGCCGAGGTCCTGCAATTTGGCCTGCAGAGCTGCGACGTCGTCGCCGTACAGCGGCGCAGAAAGCTGGTAAATCAACGTACGGGCGCCCAGGCGGTACGAGGCCTCGCGAAGTGACCGATAGGTGGCCGGGCCCACGATGCCGTCGACAAGGAGCCCACGCTGCTGCTGGAAGGCGCGAACGGCGCTGTCGAGTTGATGATCGAAGATGGCGTCGGGTGCAACCCAGTGGGCACCGTCGGCGCTTTCACGTCGAATACCGGAAGTTCCGTGATGGAGGTATCCCAGCTTCGTCAATGTGCCCCGAATCTCGGCGACGGCCGGGCCGTGATCGCCGTGTCGGAGTCTGTGCATGCGTGAAAGCCTCTCGGATCGGTTAACGAATTCGATCGATGTGCCTGGTCGTAGACCCGATCAGGCACATCGATCGATTATCTCAGAAATTCTGTGGATTGCGAGAATCCACGATGCTCATCCAGCCGTCAGAGAACGTCTGCGAGGTCCTTGAGCAGTGCGGCCTTGCCCTTGGCGCCGACGATCGTCTTGATCGGCTTGCCGTCCTTGAACAGGATCATCGTCGGGATCGACATGACCTGGAAATCGCGGGCGGCCGCCGGGTTGGCGTCGATGTCGAGCTTCGCGACGGTCAGCTTCTCGCTGTTCTCGCCGGCGATCTCCTCGAGTACCGGGGCGACCATCTTGCACGGGCCGCACCAGGTTGCCCAGAAATCGACCAGAACGGGCTTGTCGCTGCCCAGGACGTCCTGCTTGAAGGAATCGTCGGTGATGGTGACGGTATTCGACACTGTTACTCCTCGAGGGTTGGGTTCGACAGCTTGATGAATCAGGGAGCGCCGACGACGTCGACCGTGTGGCCGGCTGCGTCGAGCGTGTTGGCGGTGATGTCGCCGCGGTCGGCCAGCCAGCGTTCGGCGTCGATTGCTGCGGAGCATCCGGTGCCGGCAGCGGTGATCGCCTGGCGGTACGTGTGATCGACCAGGTCACCGGCAGCGAAGACGCCGTCGACGGAGGTCGCGGTGGAACCGGGAGCGACGCGCACGTATCCGGCGTCGTCGAGATCGACCTGGCCCTTGACGAGCTCACTGCGCGGGTCATGGCCGATGGCGACGAACATGCCGGTGATCTCGAGTGTGGAGGTCTCACCCGTGACGGTGTCACGAACGACGAGCCCGGTGACGCTGTTCTCGCCGAGGACCTCGACGGGCTCCGCGTTGGTCAGGAAGCGGATCTTCTCGTTGGCCTTGGCGCGCTCGAGCATGATCCGTGAGGCGCGGAATTCCTCGCGGCGGTGCACCAGGGTGACCGAGCGAGCGAAGCGGGTCAGGAATGTTGCCTCTTCCATCGCGGAGTCGCCGCCGCCGACCACGACGATGTCCTGGTCACGGAAGAAGAAGCCGTCGCAGGTGGCGCAGGCGCTGACGCCGCGGCCGAGGAGGCGTTCTTCACCGGGAATGCCGAGGTAACGGGCTGCCGCGCCCATGGCGAGGATGATCGCGTGCGCGGCGTACGTTTCGCCGTTCGCGACGACCGTCTTGATCGGGCCGCTGAGGTCGATCTCTTCGACGTCCTCGGTGCGGATGTCGGTATCGAAGCGAAGTGCCTGCTCACGCATCTGTTCCATCAGGTCGGGGCCCATGATTCCTTCGCGGAATCCGGGGAAGTTCTCGACCTCGGTGGTGGTCATGAGGGCGCCACCGAACTGGGTTCCCTCGAACAGCAGGGGCTGGAGCTCAGCGCGCGCGGTGTAGACACCAGCGGTGTATCCGGCCGGTCCGGAACCGACAATGATGACGTCATGGACCGCGGGCGTGTTTTCCAGCTGGGTGGTCATGCGAGCCTTCCAATAGTGAGTGCAGACCCTCCGCTTCTTGGAGAGCCGTACCGATCAACACCAGGATAAGGGGTGTTGTTCCCGCACTCCGCTGGAAAGTGGCTCACAGCCGGCAGCTCACAGCGCGGGACTCACTGGGCGGGGCGCGGTGCCTCCCGAACCACCAGCGCGTCCCGAACCACACAGCGCGTGCCGGTGTAGATGGTGGGCATGCACTTGTTGCAGTGGATACACAACCCCTCGTCGACGCTCTCGGCTCGGAATTTGTTGACCAGTTGTGGGTCCCTGAGGAGCGCACGCGCCATGGCGACGAATTCGAATCCTTCATCCAGTGCGTGCTCGATGGTGTCGACGCGGTTGATGCCGCCGAGCAGGATCAGTGGCATCCTCAGCGCCTGTCGGAACTGACGGGCGAAGGGCAGGAAGAAGCCCTCCTCGAACGGGTACGTCGGAAAGAGTTTGGGACCGTAGAACTTCAGCCCGTACCCGACGAGTTTGGGTTGGGAGGCGACAAACTCAGCCAGTGGGACCTCGCCGCGGAAGAAGTACATTCCGTTGAGAAGTGAACTGCCACCGGTCAATTGCATCGCGTCGAGGTGGCCGTCGGCTTCGAGGATCTGGGCGATCGGCAGGCTCTGGTCGAGCCACAGACCTTTCGGCACCCCATCGGACATGTTGAATTTCGCGGTGACCGCCACGCTGGATCCAGCGGCCCGTCGCACCGCTTCGACGACTCGACGCGGATACTCGGCGCGCTTGGCGACGCTGCCACCGTATCGATCGTGGCGCTTGTTCAGATTGGGGCTCATGAACGAACTGAGGAGGTAGTTGTGGCCGAGATGGACCTCGATGGCGTCGAATCCTGCGTCCACGGCGACGCGAGCGGTCCGTTCGAAGTCGGAGACGACACCGTCGAGTTCGGCGAGTGTCGCGCCCTTGACGAGGCCCATCGCGGGCGGACTCAGCCGGGTCGACGGCGCCAGAGTCTTCGTCTTGTTGGAGAGCGTGTTGGCGACCAGTCCCGCGTGGCCGATCTGCGCCGCAGCAAGTGCGCCTTCGGCGTGGACGGCGTCGGTCAGTCTGCGTAGTCCCGGCAGCGCGCGCTCGTCCATGACAAGGGTGTCGCGGTGGACTCGTCCACCTGGTGAGACGGCGCAGTAGGCGACAGTGGTCATCGCGGCCCCGCCGCGGGCCACCTCGGCGTGGAAGTTGATCAGATCGTCCGAGACCGCTCCCCGGGGCATGACGCCTTCGAACGTTGCAGCTTTGACGATGCGGTTGCGCAAGGTCAGAGGGCCGAGACGTGCGGGTTCGAATATCGACGGTGTGGGCGCTGTGGTCATTTTCAACTTCCTGCGGCGGCCTGATCTTTACGATGCCAGTGGACTCGTAACTACGACGATATAGCGCCTACTCCCAATCTGTCCGACAATTCGACACGATGAATGCCACAGGATCAGGTCGCCCACGAGACCCACGCATCGACGACACAGTCCTCGAGGTCACCCGAGCGATGCTCCTCGAGGTCGGTTGGGATCAACTCAGTCTCCGGGCGATCGCGGCACGGGCAGGGGTCAGCCGAGCCTCGATGTCGCGGCGATGGCCGTCGAAGGCACATCTTGTTCTCGGGTCGATCCTGGGGGCGACACCGGACCTGACACCGTTCGAGGGCACCGATCGCGACGGCTGGATCCGTTGGGTGGTGGAGGGAAGTGCTCAGCTCTTCTCCCGTCCCGAGGTTCGCGCCGCGTCGCCAGGATTGCTGGCGGCCCTGCGCGACCACGACGACCTGCGCAACGAATTGTGGCGCGGGTTCAGTGGACCGAGTACGCAACTGTTCCTTCAGAACGCCGAAGATCCTGAATCGGCACTGCTCGATGCCAAGGCCGTGCTGGTATTGGCGGCCGGGGCAGCGATGTTTTCGAGTCTGATAGCGGTCGAGGATGATACGGACGCATTGCGTGGGAGAATTCTCGAGCTCTTACTCCCGGCGGCATCGCCGCGCTGACCGTCGACGTCAGCCGATGTTCTTGACCGACAACGTATTCGGATTCCCGTCGCTGCAGTTGATGCCGACAGTCAGTGCAGTGATCTGACGCGGCTGCGATCCCGTGAAGAGTAGGACTATCGCCGGCGCCCCGTCGATGCGAATCTCGCCGGAACCGAGTAGAGGCCGGCCCTCGTCGATGCCGTTGGCGCGTAGGCATCCGGCAAGTTTGGATGGATCATCCAGTGGTCCAAGGTTTTTGGATCCGACGAGTGAGAGCAGAGACGCCGAATCCGGATCGTCGACAGCAGACGTCGCCGGTGTGCTCGGTTGAGCGACAACACTTTCGGCAGGTTCGGAATCTCGGGTTCCGACAACAACGATCACGAAGGCTACCAACACGGCTGCTGCGGCACCGAGAACCCACGCTTGTGGGCGCCGCCGGAACGGCACGACAGCTGCCTCAGCTGGCGGCTCCAGCTGTTCTGACTGTAGATCCAGTGCCGAATTGATTCGCTCGGCAAGCGAATTCGGAATCCGTTCGTGAGTGGCCTTGCTCGAGTTCAGTGTCGCGAGTGATGCCGTGACGCCGTCAAGGGCGGTGACAAATGCATGGGCGTCAGGGTCTGCGTGTACCACCGGCCACAGAGCCGCACTGGTTTCGGAATCGAGAACCCCGGCGTGAAGATCTGCGAGTAGGTCTTCCGAAAACGGAGGCGACGGAACGCGAACAGACGGATCTGTCATGAACCCTCCCTCGGCAGTCGGTGCGGACCCTTACAAGATAGGACGCGGCCGGTTCACGAATGGTTCCCGCCTTCGCGAAAGTCCTCCAACTGGGCGGCAAGACGCTTGCGCGCGCGGGCGCAGCGACTCTTCACGGTCCCTACGGGCACTCCCAACCTCTCGGCGGCCTCGGCTACCGGATACCCCTCGACATCGACGGCGACGACGGCAGCACGCTGCTCAGGCGGCAGCGATGCCAGTGCCTGTTCGACGGTCAGGCTCATGTCCACTGTCGCCGCATAGTCGCGGTGATCGCGGGGTTCCTCCGCGTTCTCCGAAGACAGAGAGAACGCCGCCCGTGATTTGTTGCGTCGGATCCGGTCGAGGCAGGCATTGACCACGATGGTGTGGAGCCAACTACGCACCGCCGCGTCGCCGCGGAACTTCGCCGCCTTGCGATGCGCGGACAGCAGACCCTCCTGGAGAGCATCTGCCGCATCCTCGTCCGAGTAGCTCGTTCGCCGGGCAACGTGCCACAGATGATCCTGATGCCGGAGCAGTAGTTCACGGAACGCGTGTCGATCGCCCGCGACATGAGCGGTCAACAATTCGAAATCCGTCGCCTCGAGATTCTTGTTCTCGAAACTTCTGGATTCGAAATTTCCGGCTCCGCCCCCGGTGCCCCCCCGATAACTGTGCACGGGCGGATATTAGCCCAGTCGGTAGGTTTCAGAAGGGCCAAGGGCGATCACTTTGCAGCAGTGAATGCAATCTCCGAGATGGATGTCTGGTTTTGTCCGGATTCGGTGCTGAGCTGCGTAATCCAAACCAGGACATACTGACCCGAGCCGTCCGACGTGACTGGAATGTCGGTCACGCCGTTCTTCAGGACACCCGATCCGATTTCCTTGGTCTGATCCAGCGAAGTATTCGCAGAAGGGGCAGAACGGATTTCAACGACGGTTCCCGGCGAATCAGACGTGATCGCAACGTTCTTCAGGTTGGCGGCATCGGCAAGCGTCACCATCAGGCCGACGCCGTTCTTCAGGGACGGGAAGGGCTGGAAGTACGAGTCCGACGACCATGCGGTGGCCGGATTGCCGTCGATGGCGTTCTTCGCTGTTGCCGGCTGATCCGGCGTTCCCTGGGGTGAGAACACCGTTACGGCCGAGGAAGCTACCGGAACGGTTGCCGCCGCCGGTGCGGGCGCCGGTGAATTGTTCTCGGGCGCAGTGGCTTCGGTGGTCAGTCCGAAACTCTGCTCGCTGAGCGGGGTGTCGTTACTGCCACCCGAGAGGAAGCTCGCTACCCACACCACAAGGAGAATCAGGACGATCACGGTGAAGACACCGAGCGCCGTCAGTGCCGCGAGCATCCGCGTTGACTTCTTCTTCTCGGCCTCGATGGCTTCGGGGTCGTTCAGTGCATGACCGGACGCTCCCTGTTCGCGGTGGCCGAGACGAAGTGCCGGAATCATTTCCGTCTTGTCGTTGACGACGGACGCCTGATCGAGGATGTGCTGCACGGTGGCAGCAGTGCGGATTCCACTCTCCGACTGCAACGCTCGAACCGCAACGGCCGAGATGTCGAACGGAACCTCCGGACGGACGACCCGAGGCTCGACGATGTTCCCGTCGGCGCCGCGACCGGCGGGAAGCAAACCACCGACGGGACCGGCGGACGGATCGGCGAGCGGCCAGCGCGCCGTGATGAGCGAGTACAGCATGGCGCCGAGACCGCGGACGTCGCTGGTGGAATCGGCGTCGGCAAGCGTCGCCGGGAACGCCAGTACGGCGTCACCGTTGATGCTGATGCGAACGCGGTCCGGGTGATCGATGGACAGCGCACCGCCGGTGCGGTGAGCAGCTTCGGCAGCCGCCGCGAGGGCGCGGATGGCGCGGGCTGCACCGATCGGCGACGGCGTCGTCTCGGCCATCTCACGCAGCGAGCGGCCGGGAGTCCATTCGGCGACGACGATGCCGCCCGAGCTTCCGCGGACGACGTCGAGGACGCGAGCCAGACCGGGCGAGTTGATTCGTCCCAGGCGCAGAGTGCGTGAGAGAACTGCCTGCGGTCCGGACTGGCTGTCGTCGTCACCGCGCTGATCGGCGTCGACGAACGTCAGGGCTACTTCACGGTCGAGCTTGACGTCGAGAGCTTCCCAGAACTGCAGTCCGCGGGTTCCGCCGTGCGGCGCGAGCAGACGGTAGCGTCCGCCGGCGACAGAGGCGCCGGGGATGAGCTTCGGTCCACGTGGCATCGGTCGCTGGGCCGGTCGTGATGCGGATCCGGCGGAAGGTGTGCGAGGTGCAGCGGGCGGTGGTGTCTGAGCGGCAGCCGTCTTCTGAGATTCGGGTGCCTTCTTGTCCGGAGCAGGCGTCTTCGGCGCGGGTGTCTTCGAGACAGGTGCTGAAGGTGTCTTCGACACGGGCGCCGAAGGTGTCTTGGACACACTGACCGGAGGTACCGGCGGAGCGGCCTTCTGCACCGGCGGCTGCGGCTTCTGACCCTGCGGGCTTTGGCCCTGCTGCGGTCGCTGTGCGGGCTGCTGTGGCTTCTGACCCTGCTGTGGCTTCTGGCCGGCAGATGCGGAGGAACTCGTGGATGCAGGTGTGCCCGACGATGCCGTTGACTTCTGTTCGGACGCTTTCACGGCAGAAGTCCCGGCACTCTTGTTGCCGGAAACGTTGTCGTCGCTCACCCTCGCTCCTTCTCCATCGATAGCCCGTCCCCGAATACGCGCGGGTTGCGATCCTGTACGCCCATGACCAGGGTACGGGAGCGCACCCGGTCGTTCTTGCTCGTTTGATTCCGTTCTGATTGCAGGAATCAGCTCGGTGACGTCGTCGTCGGTGTTGTTACGTGTGTCCGGTTCGGCGCGACCTGTCAGTGAACGAATCTTGCGGGAGACCGCAACCGTTACCGACAGGACTTCCGGAACCTTCTTGAAGTAGAGAATCGTGAAGGTGATCGCGAGCATCAGGATGCCGCCGACGGCGACGCGAACCATCGAGCCAGGTCCGCCGAAACGCTCGGTGAGTTGATCGAATCCGAGGACGCGGTCGACCGCGAGCATGGTCAGCGAACCGGCCAGCGAGGCGAGTACGACGGACCAGACTGTCTTGCCCACGTTGGCCATCTGCAGGTTTCCGAGGCTGCGGTGCAGGAGGTACCCGCCGATGACGGCGCCGGTGATGTATCCGAGACCGTTGGCCGCACCGAGCAGGATCACGACCTGATCGCTGTTGGATGCGAAGACCGGAGCGAGCGCCGAGAAAGCGATTTTCACTGCAGTGATGCCGAGAACGATCCACGTCGGCGTCCAGGCTTGTTCGCGGGCGTAGAACACACGAAGTTGGATCAGGACCAGCGCGTACGGAATCAACGTGAATGCCGACCAGCTCACAGCGGTGCCGAGTCGTTCGGCCTGTTCGGGTCCGAAGCGGCCGTAACCGTAGAGCGCTTCACCGACCTGCGGACCCATGAAGGTCAGGAACATGATGATCGGAACCAGCGTGATCATGGTCAGACGCGTTGCGACCGACAGATCGTCCACGACGGCCGGGGTGTCGTCGGCAGCAGCGTTGCGGCTCAGGCGCGGCATGATCGCGGTCAGAACCGTCACTCCGAGCACGCCGTACGGGAGTTGCAGGAGCAACCAGGCCTGGCTGTAGATGGCAGGGCCGGCTTCGTCGGCGTGGGAGGAGATCTTGGTCGCGAAGATCATGCCCATCTGGCTGATCAGGACGTACAAGACGATGGCGACCGCCATGCCGCCGAACTGGCGCAGGCGGTCGTCGAGACCCCACAGCGGTTTGAGCGAGATCTTCTCGCGGCGAAGCGCGGGGATCAGGCTGGCTGCCTGCACGATGACGCCGATGGTGATGCCGATGCCGAGGGTGAGCAGCTTTGCATCGCCCATCGAGACCGGATCAAGCGAGATCTCACCCGGAGTCAGGCGATAGACCACGAGCACCACGAGGACGACGACATTGTTGAGTACGGGAGCCCAGGCTCCGGGCTTGAAGATCTGTCTGGTGTTCAGAAACGCTGTGAACAGCGCCGACAGCCCGTAGAACAGGATCGCCGGCAGAAGCAGATAAGACAGCGACGTGGTCAGGTCGGTGCTGACCTTGCCGTCTTCGGACAGGAAGACGTATTTGGTGAGTACGGGTGCTGCCAGGGTCGCGAGCAGCGCGGCCATGCCGAGTAGAACGAGCGACGCCGTGAAGAGGCGTCGGACAAACGCTTCGCCGTGATCGGCGTCCTCCCGCTCGGCGCGAACCAGCACGGGGACGACGATGGCGGTCAGCACGGCGCCCAGAACCAGTTCCGCGATCATGTTCGGAATCTGGCTGGCGACGGTGAACGAGCTGGCGATGGCGGGGCCGAGGACCATCAGGATCATCAACTGCTTGGCGAATCCCGTGATGCGGCTCGTCAGCGTCGCGATCGCGATGGAACCCGTTGCCGCGAGGAGTCGAGAGTTCGTCTCCTTGCGTTCCCCGACCTGGACATGGGCGTCGGTGTCGAACTCGTCCGACGTGGTCGTCGCCCGGTCGGCAAACTCCATCTCGGCTTCGCGGTACCGGGGGTAGTCGCGGATCACCGGGATGGTCATGGTGGGTGCGTCGTCGAAACGTGCGTCCGGGTTGACCGGCTGGATCGGGTAACCGCGCTCCCACGGTGGCATCCGAGGATGCGAGCGGGTCGTGGCACTCTTGCGGGTGATCGCCGAGCGGCGACCCTCCTCGGGTGGATTCCCGGTCATGAGCGTTCGTACCCTTCATCTGCTGGGTCCGGCTGACCCTTGAATCGATGCCACAGCCGTCGCCCTGCCAGGAACAGCAGCAACCC
Source organism: Rhodococcus qingshengii JCM 15477 (assembly GCF_023221595.1). Lineage (NCBI taxonomy): Bacteria > Bacillati > Actinomycetota > Actinomycetes > Mycobacteriales > Nocardiaceae > Rhodococcus > Rhodococcus qingshengii. Next base: position 6,385,350 of record NZ_CP096563.1, on the reverse strand, counting down.
TCCCGCTGTCGCCGTCACGGCGGCCAGGGGACGACCGTACGCATTCGACCGTACGGTCACGCTGGTCGGCGTACCCAATTGGCGGCCATCTGTCGTGGTCAGCGAGAAGTTGACTTCCAGCTTGCGAGAATCGTTCATTTCCGCGGGCACAGTCAACTGTCGGCTACCTCGCGGCGGAAGCTGTTTGGGACCGATGTCACTGATCTGCATCTCGGGTGGGGCTTCCACACGCAGGTCGACGTTGATGGCGATGGGCAGCTCGTTGCGCGCCACCAGCAGGAGCGGACTCTGCCCCGACGCGAGGGTGTAGACGCCGCCCGGAGACACCACACTGACGGCCCGGTACATCCCGTCGACGGCTTCGGTGACGTTGTCGGCGCGGATGGTCGCGGCCCGCTCCGCCCGATTGACCGACGCGGAGTCGACGTTGCGGCGATCGGCCAAGGTCATCGAACGGAGTAGATCTTCGCGGAGCGGCGCCGTGAATCCCCGGGGGGTGAGCGAAGCCGCCGGATCGTCCACGAGCGAAGCTTCGAGCCCGTCGATACGCGGAAGTTGGGTGGTTGCGGTCTCGACGACGGACGTTTGCGGACCGTCCTGGGTAGCCCGGTCCGGGTAGTCGAGAGTGGCGGCGTCCGTCGCGCCCGGTTGCCTGCCGAGCAGTGCCGGCAGGGCCTGAGGTGAGGCGAGCCCGGACCGGATGAGGGTCGCGAGCATCGAGAGCACCGCCGTGGCGTCGTTGCTGTCGGCGGTCCACAGTTGCGGCGGCGCGAAGATCTGATTGCGCGGCAGCGACGTCGGCGTCAGCGCGGCCCAGGCCATCGCCCCCAGCGCGTCCTGACGCCGGGCGCTGCGCGATTCGATGTCGATGGTCGGCGCGGTGTCGTCGGGGATGTACGACGGGACCTGCGGCTCCGAGCCGGTGGCGGCCAGCGCCGCTGCCGCCGAGGTGTCGAAGGCAAGCGCGTCGAGTGAGCCGGTTATCCGCGACGACAGCTGCGGAGCTGCCGAGTCGACGGAAGTGTCAGCCACCATCGCTGTGGTGGGATTCACGCTCAGCACCTCTGCGGTGGCCGAGTCGAGGACACCCGAATCCGGCCAGACGAAATCTCGCAGTGAGGTCACGCCGAGGATGTTGTCGACGATGTCCGCCGGCCGTGTGAGCGCGGTAGCCGTCAACTCCGGATTGGCCACCGAGGTGACCGCGGCGAGATCGGCCTGGGCGAACGGAACCGCCGTCGTGCACATCGAGGACGCGAGGGTCTTCACCCGGCCGAGCCACTGGTTGGCGGCGTCGCTGCCGCGGCCTTCGTGCGACGGTCCGGTGGGATCTGACGAGTTGTCGGCCACGAGGTATCCGCGAGTCATGTTCTCGACGGTGATCAGAAGGTCGGGGTCGATTGCCAGACAGAGCGCATCCGTGACGCGGCGATCGGTGTCGCTCTCGGGCTTGGTGGCGTTCTCCACCGCATCGACCAACGCGTCCAGGCGCCCGCCGTCGGAAAGTTCGGTGGCGAGTTCGTCGTCGATCAGGCGTACGGGCTCGTTGACCGCGCCGGGGATTCCGCCGACGAGTCGTGGCGCGTCGGCCAGCGGCCACATGAGCGTGACGCCGATCGGGGCGGACGTGTCGGGGGGAACGACGGCCGTGGCGGACGAACTGGGGGTTCCGGCTGTGGCGTTCGATTCGGCCGCGGCCGGCACACCGAGGACGGGGAGCAAGAAGCGTGCGTCGTCGAGTCGGGCGGCACCGCCGTACTCCGGGGTGCCGTTCACGTTGACGAGCATCGGGTAGACGCCCGGTTCGGTGATGTCGAGAGACAACCCGGTAGTGCTCCGCAACGGCAAGGTGAGCGTGAACTGCTTGGACTGGCCGGTGTCGAGGGTGGTGGCAACGGTGTCGAATTCGCCGACCGTGTCGAAAACGGCCTGGTCGAAGTCGAGTGCTGCGCGCACGTCCGAACTGGAGTCGATCGCGGGAGCGCGTTGCAGCCTCACTCCGACGTCCTCGACGGGACGGTCACCGACGTTCTTCACCGTCCCCTTGACCACGACGTTGCGGTCGCTGGTGGTCGTCACCGTGGTCGGTGCGGTGGAGTCGATGGTCAGCTGCAGAAATTTGGCATCGTTGGTGTTTCGCGCCGGGGCGCGCTCACTGGGCTGACTGGACGGCGCTGCCCATGCGACGGCCGTCGTTGCAGGCCCGAAACCGACAGCGGCCATCACCAGAGCGGCCACACCGGCCCGCCGCAGTGCCATTCTCATCCGGCGTCCGGTTCCTTCGGGCGCTGTTCTTGCCGTATTTCCGTTCGCGGCATCTCGGCGATCATCTGGGACGCGAGTTCTGCGAGTTTGCGCTCGTCGGCGTATGCGAGGCGCGAGTGCAATTCCGTCAGCGGCACCCAAGCGACTTCGGTGACCTCGATGTCCTCGTCGGAGAGTTCACCGCCGAGAAAGCGGAGGAGATAGTGGTGCACGGTCTTGTGGACGCGTCGACCTTCGGTCACGAACCAGTAGTCGATGCTGCCCAGCGGTGCCAGGACGGTTCCCTGGATACCGGTTTCTTCTTCGACCTCACGCATCGCGGTCTGCTCAGCGGTCTCACCTTGTTCGATATGGCCCTTCGGTAGCGACCAGAGCAGGCGTCCGCGGCGGTCGGTTCGGCCGATCAGTGCAGCGCAGAGGCGTTCCGGGGGTCCTCCCCAGCCGTCGACGACCAAGCCGCCCGCAGAAGTTTCACGGACGGTTCGCATCAAAGGTTTATCGGGGTTGCCGACGGCAGGTCGACGCCGCGGGTTGCGGCGACTCCTGTTTGTTCGTTCGGCACCAGACACCTCATCGATACTAGTTGGCGTTGCAGCGTTGCCCGGTAACCCGCGCAAAGCGGTCTATCGCGTTCGTATGCGCGTTCTGCTATTTGCGCACCTTAAGTAAGCTCCTTTCACGTGACTGTCCCTACCTCCGACGCTGATCGCCGCCTACGACTGCTTGCCGACGCCACTGCAACGCTCGGCACGTTGTCCGACGTGTTGAACCCGCTCGGTGAGCGTTTTGCTGCGGCCGGTCACGAGCTGTTCCTGGTGGGTGGCAGTGTTCGGGACGCGATCCTCGGCCGCTTCAGTGGCGATCTGGACTTCACGACGGACGCCAGGCCGGAGAAGGTTCAGGCTCTGCTCAAGGGCTGGGTGGACAAGCAGTGGGACACGGGCATCGAGTTCGGGACCATCAGCGCCATCAAGCACGGCCAGGAGATCGAGATCACGACCTTCCGGGCCGACGCTTACGATCGCGTCTCTCGTAATCCGATAGTCGAGTACGGCACGACGTTGGCCGACGATCTGGTGCGCCGCGATTTCACCGTCAACGCGATGGCGATGAAGATCGGCGCCGACGGTTCCTACACGTTTGTCGATCCGCTGAACGGCATGGACGCCCTGTTGGCCGGAGAGCTAGATACGCCGTCGGCGCCGGAAAACTCGTTCAACGACGATCCGCTGCGGATGCTGCGTGCAGCCCGGTTCGTCTCGCAGCTTGGTTTCACGTTGAACAATCGTGTTTTCGAGGCCATCAAGGAGATGGCGTCGCAGATCGAGCGAATCACCGCCGAGCGTGTGCAGGTGGAGCTGAACAAACTGATGCTGGGCATGTACCCGGTGGACGGCATCAACATGATGGTCGACTCCGGACTGGCTGCATACGTGCTGCCCGAGGTTCCGCAGATGAAGCTCGAGATCGACGAGCATCACCAGCACAAGGACGTCTACCAGCACTCCCTCACGGTGCTCCAGCAGGCGATCGATCTCGAAGAAGGCGATCCGGACCTCGTATTGCGTTGGGCAGCACTGCTTCACGACATCGGAAAGCCGGATACCAAGCGTAACGAGCCTGGCGGTGGGGTCAGCTTCCACCACCACGAGGTGGTCGGCGCCAAGCTGGTGCGCAAGCGCATGCGGGCACTGAAGTTCTCGAAGCAGATGGTCGACGACGTCTCACAGCTCGTGTTCCTGCACTTGCGTTTTCACGGCTACGGCAAGGGACAGTGGACCGACTCGGCGGTGCGGCGGTACGTCACCGACGCGGGCGAGCTGCTCCCCCGCTTGCACAAGCTCGTACGGGCCGACTGCACCACACGCAACAAGCGTCGCGCCGCGCAGCTGCAGGCCACGTACGACGACATCGAAGAGCGGATCGCGCGCATCGCCGAGCAGGAAGACCTTGCTCGGGTGCGTCCGGACCTCGACGGCAACGCCATCATGGAGCTGCTCAACATCCCGGCCGGCCCGCAGGTGGGCAAGGCATGGACGTTCCTCAAGGAACTACGTCTGGATCGCGGCCCGCTCGAGCGTGACGAGGCCGAGGCCGAACTGCTGAAGTGGTGGGCTACCCAGCAGGGCTAGTTTCTCGTTTCTTGCGGTTGATCAGCACCGCTGACAATCCGGCGGCATAGACACCCGCACCGGCAACGGCCAGGCCGACGCTCTTGCCGTCGGGTGCGATCACCGTCGACGCTGCCGCGATCGCACCGATGAACGCGACGTTGAACACGGTGTCCTGCAAGGCGAATACCTGACCACGACGGTCATCGTCGATGTCGATCTGCATGGCCGCGTCGCCGCTGAGTTTCACGGACTGGCCGGCGATGCCGAGCAGGAAAGCGGCGATCAGCAGCGACCCCTGAGTCAGCGTGGTCACGAAGACGAGCTGGACGAGAACCGCGCACACCAGGGCGTAGGTGATCATCCGTGAGCGACCGATCCGCGGGATGAGGAACGGTGTGATCAATGCCGCGATCAGCATTCCGATTGCCGTGGCGCCGACGGCGACGCCGAATCCGGCCATCCCTCCAGGTAATTGGGAGCCGTTCGAGGTGTCGCGTAGGACCAGCACCATGATGAGGGTGTTGATGCCGAAGCAGATGCGGTGCGCTCCGATTCCGATCATCGCCGTGGTGACGCCGGGCGCCTCCCAGACAGCGGTTGCCCCGGTGCGCAGTCCGGCCGTCACCGAACGGACGGCACTGGCGCGGACCACTTCGTCGGCGACCGGACCAAGTGAGCGGGCCGTGAACCTGGCCGCGGCGAGGGCCGCGATCACCGATCCCAGTGCTGCGATGGCCACGGCGGCGCCTGACGCTCGATCCCCCGCGCCGATCATGCCGATGATCGCCACCGCTGCCGAAGCACCAAGAGCGGCTACCACCGAACCAGCCGTTGTGAGAACGGAATTGGTTGCCACCAGCCACGATTGTCGGACGACCTTCGGCAGGGCTGCGGATACGCCTGCCCCGACAAAGCGGCTGACCCCGATCGCAGCAAGCGCACACGTCAACAACAGAGTGTCACCGCCGCCGGCGACCAGCAGCACCGCGGTGGTCAGGATGAAGAGCCCGCGGAGCACGCTCGCCCACAGGAGCACCAGGCGGCGGTCCCAACGATCCAGCAGAGCGCCGGCAAAGGGGCCGATCACCGAATAAGGAAGGAGCAGTACGGCAAAGCCGGCCGCTATCGCCACCGGATCGGTTTCGCGTTCCGGGTTGAAGAGGATTGCGCCGCCGAGCGCGGCCTGGAACATTCCGTCGCCGAACTGGCTGGAAAAGCGGACGAGCGCCAGCCTTCCGAGGCCGGGTGATTCACGCAGGGTGTGCAGTACGCGCTGCCAGGCCTCGCGGCGGTTCGAGGCTCGGTTCATAAGCGGAAACTGTAGTGGGTGGGTCAGGCGCCGATCTTGACGGTGGCCCGCTCGAGGATCGGCGCGACGTCGACGCCCCTCGGCAGCGTTCCGAACACACTCCCCCAGCTGTTTCCGAGCCGACTCGCGCAGAACGCGTCGGCCACCGCGGGGTGCCCGTAGCGGAGCAACAGCGAGGCCTGCAGAGCGAGCGCCATGTCGCCGACGATCTTTCGTGCCCGGTATTCGATGTCGTCGAAATCGCCGAATGCCACCTGGAGATCCCGCACGGCCTGATCGAAGTGGCCGTCCACTCCACTGGCTCGTTTCAGCTCGTCGAAGAACACCTGCAGTGTTTCGGGTTGCTTGGCCATCGCCCGCAGTGTGTCGAGCGCCGCGACGTTGCCGGAACCCTCCCACACCGAAAGCAGCGGAGCCTCGCGATAGAGGCGCGGCATCCGGGATTCCTCCACGTATCCGTTTCCGCCCAGACACTCGAGTGCCTCGGCAGCGTGGATCGGTCCGCGCTTGCAGACGAAGTACTTACTCACGGCCAACGAAATGCGTCGTAGTGCGCTGGCGTGGGCATCGCCTGTGGTTGCGCGGTCGGTCAGAGCGGCCAGCCACATCGCGACGGTGGTCGACGCTTCCGATTCCACCGCCAGATCTGCCAGAACGTTTCGCATCAAGGGTTGGTCGATCAGGTTGGCGCCGAAAGCACTTCGATGCGTCGCGTGGTGAACTGCCTGCATGTTGCCGACGCGCATGCCGGTGGCCGTGCCGATCGTGCAGTCCAACCGGGTCATGTTGACCATCTCGATGATGGTGCGCACGCCCCGGCCTTCCTCGCCGACCATCCATGCGAGAGCGTCGCGGTACTCGACCTCACTACTCGCGTTGGAATGATTGCCCAACTTGTCCTTCAGACGCTGCAGGAACATGTTGTTGAGCGAGCCGTCCGGCAGGACCCGAGGCAGGAAGAAGCACGACAGACCACCCGGTGCCTGGGCGAGGACGAGGAACACGTCCGACATCGGCGCGGAGGTGAACCACTTGTGGCCCGTCAGCAGGTAGCTGCCGTCGGATTGTGGCACTGCCCTTGTGGTTCCGGCACGAACATCCGAACCGCCCTGTTTTTCCGTCATCGACATACCGGCGATCAATCCGGGTTTGGTGAGGGGAGCTTTCAGCGCTGAATCGTAGTGCCGCGTGGTCAGGAGGGGTTCGTACTGCGCGGCCAGATCCGCGTTGTGCCGCAGCGCGGGGATCACGGCGTACGTCATGGAGATGGGACAGCCGTGGCCGGCATCGGTTTGACCCCACACGGCCATCTTCGCGGCGCGGACGAGGTGTGCGTGTCGATTCGGGTCAACCCACGGAGCGCCGTGCAGTCCCAATTCCACTGCGGTGCTCATGAGTTGGTGATAGGCGGGGTCGTAACGGACCTCGTCGATGCGGTTGCCGTAGCGGTCGTGGGTTCTCAGAACAGGTGGGTGCTCCTCGGCCAGATCGCCCCACTCCTGGGCCTGAGCACTGCCGGCGCGGATCCCGACGCGATGAACCTCTTCGAGTGCATCCGATGCGCCTTCACGGTGGAGTGCCTCGAGGATCGGCGCGTATTCGGCTGCGTCGTAATCGATCAGGGGCGGAACCTGATTGGTGACTTCATGCGTGGGTGTCATCGAAGCTCCCTAACGATCGAAGGGTGAAGGCGAGAATGGCGTCGATCGCAGCGGGATCGGTGGTGCCTCCGCGCAGTGGAAGGATCAGGGCCTCGCCGATTGCCCCGACGATGCACGCTGCCGTCAGAGTGGCGTCCTGTGGCGGTATCTCACCGGTGTCGACTGCCGAACGAATTGCGGTGGCCAGGCAATCGCGGAACGATTCGCGAAACATCAACCGCTGTTCGTCGACGAGAGGATCTACCGGTTCCACCAGCAGTGCATAGGCGAGAACCGGTGCGCGCATGGCACGTTCGGCGAAGGTCCGAACCGACGCTGATACAGCGGAGCGGTGGTTGCCTTCCAGATGTCGGGCGCTGTCTCCGGCGTCCCGAGCTGCGGATACCTCACGGCTGCAGACTGATTGGAACACTTCGGCGAACAATTCGCCCTTGCCGTCGAAATGTCGATACAGCGTCCCGGTGCCGACGCCGGCGTTCTTGGCCACCGCGGCGATGGAACATCCCGCATAGCCGTGAGTTGCCACTGCCGTCGTGGCGGCCTCGAGCAGTCGGGCGCGTTGGGCGTCCAATCTTTCCTGTACTGCCGGAGTGCGGCGATAGGCCATGTGAAGAAGTGAACACCCGTTCCGTTCTTGCGTCAAGAGCCCCCACCTGCAGGTTCAGGCAGCAGCGGCGCGAGCCTGTTCCTCGCGCCACCACGCGACGGTCGCTTCGGCGGCCTGATCGAGCGGCGTCGGCGAGAGTCCGAGCAGCACTTCGCTGGCGCTCGAGTCCATGACGAACGGCTTGGTGAACTGGTAGTTCATCTCAGCGAGTTCGCGGCTGTCGGTGTTGATCTTGCCGACGGCGTCGAGCACCCAGGCGGGGAGTACACCCACCTTGGCGGGGGATGCCCCGGCGGCGCGGGCGAAGGCCTCGGCGATCTTGCGCTGAGTGAGCGCGGGGCCGGTGGGTGCGTGGAGGACGGAGTTCCAAAGTTCGGGGTTGTGTGCCGCCGCGATCATCGCTGCTGCGAGATCGGGGATGTAGGTGAAGGAGTGCGGCTGATCTGCGGAACCGATGACACGAATCTTCTTACCTGCCATGACTTTCGGAACCATGCGCTCGCCGGCGTGGGCAGTGCGGACGCGGGGACCGAAGAAGTCCGAGGCCACGACGCTGACGGTGGGTGTTGCAGAGGCCTCGCGAGCACGCAGCAGCGCGGTGCGCACTCCGCGCTTGCCACCGGTGGCGTTGCGTGGATCGGATTCGGTCATCAGGGTGTTGGAGTTGTAGGCGTAGAGGCTTTCGGGGAAGACCACGACGGCACCGATGGATGCGGCCGCGTCGAGCACAACCTCCTCGGCCGCCGGGAGTTCCCGCTCCCAATCGGCTGCGTTGTAAGCAGCGTGGATGCAGTGGTAGATGGCCGTGGCGCCCTCGCTGACCGAGCGCAGGGCCTCGGCATCCGAGACGTCGACGCGTCGGCGGTCGATCAGCGGGTGCTCGGGCCCGCTGCCGGACCTGGTCAGGAGCCGGACGTTGATTCCCTGCTCGGCGAGCTGTAGTGCGACGGCGGATCCGACGGGTCCTGCTCCGGTGACGATTTCGAGGTTCGACATGGTGTGCTCCTTCTTGTTTCGAGTGAACTGAGAGCACTGCTCTCGTTTTCAAGAATGCACCTGCACCCGAGCGCTGTCAAGAGCAGTGCTCTCTTTTGTTGATGCTGCTCTCGGGAATGGGGCAAGATGGACTCATGGTTGGAACTCCCCGTGAGCGGGCGCGCGAACAGACGCTGCAGGACATCACCCGTATCGGACGCGAGCATCTTGCTGCCGTCGGCGCTGCCGCTTTGTCCCTGCGTGCCGTCGCGCGTGACCTGGGAGTCGTGTCCTCAGCGGTATACCGCTATGTCGCCAGTCGGGACGAACTGCTGACCTTGCTGGTGGTCGACGGGTACACGGAACTGGGCGCGGAAGTGGACGCCGCCGTGAATGCGGTTGCAGCAGAAGATTTTCGCGGACAGTTCATTGCTCTCGGGCGCGCCGTTCGGAGCTGGGCGATCCGGGAGCCGGCCCGCTACGGTCTGTTGTTCGGCAGCCCCGTCCCCGGCTACGACGCTCCGGGCGAGCAGACCACCGGCCCCGGCACCCTCGTCGTGACCCGGCTGATCGGGATCATCGACGCCGCCCATCGCGCGGGTTCACTGACGGTGCGAGAGGGTCCGGGCCTGAGTGACACGTTGGCAGCGGACCTCGAGGGAGTGCGGAATGAACTGGGTACCGACCTGCCGCCGGATGCCGCGGTGCGCGCAACTCTCGTCTGGGTATCGCTGTTCGGTTCGGTGAACTTCGAGGTGTTCGGGCAGTACGGAAGCGATACGTTCACCGACGCGAGCGAGATTTTCGAGCGGCATTTGGCACTACTTGCCGATGTGGCGGGTCTGACCTGAACACGCTTGTGTCTCGTTCCTCCGCACGCAGTTGTCGGTGAGATGATGTCCTTGTGGCGCACGCAGAAGAACCCGAGGATCGAATGGCCTGGATAGAACCGGAGGTTCGTCCGGGCAGTTTGTTGGTGTCGTCGACCGATCTCACGGAACCCGCATTTCGCCGCACCGTCATCTACATGATCGAGCACAACGACGCCGGGAGCCTGGGCGTCGTCGTCAATCGGCCGAGTGAGACGGCCGTGCAGAACGTGTTGCCGCAGTGGTCACCGCTGACCGCGCATCCTTCGGCCCTGTACATCGGTGGACCAGTCAAGCGTGACTCGGCGCTTTGCCTGGGCATCGCTCGCAACGGTGCGCGGATCGACGGCGTCGCCGGCCTGCGGCGGGTGGACGGCAAGGTAGTCATGGTGGATCTGGACTCGGACCCGGAGGTCATTGCTCCTTTGGTCGAAGGGATCCGCATTTTTGCCGGGTACTCGGGTTGGACTCTGGGCCAGCTGGATTCGGAGCTCGAGCGTGAAGACTGGATGGTGATCAGCTCGCTGCCGTCGGATGTGCTGACGCCGCCCCGAGTCGATGTCTGGGCACGGGTGCTACGACGCCAGCCGCTACCCGTGGCGATGCTGGCCAGCCACCCCATCGAGGTGGAACGAAACTGACTTGTCGGAGGTCGATGATATTCCTGTGTCATCGTTTTCGAGAGAGGTGGCAGCAATGATCGCTGAGCGTCAGATCCAGTGCGCGGATTGTGTTTCGGATGTCGATCACTGCCACGATTCTTTGCTACGGCATGCCGACGGATCACTCGAATGCACCGGCGCGAACTGCCTCGACCTGGCATCGGTCCGCCATGCGCTGTCCATCGATTGTGCTGAACTGCAGGGCGGTTGCGGCTGCGTCGACGCGACCCGAGGCGAGTTGCTCGCTAGCTGACGCTGACCGGATCCCGATTCGCGAAGCGTTGCGCCATCGCAGCACACACGATCAGTTGGATCTGATGGAAGATCATCAGCGGCAACACGATCAGGCCGACGGGCTGGCCCGCGAACAGTACAGCCGCCATCGGTAGGCCCGTTGCCAAGGACTTCTTCGACCCGCAGAAGATGATGACGATCTGATCGGGAAGATCGAACCCGAGCTTGCGCCCCGCGAGAGTGGTCACGCCGAGAACCAGCGCGAGAATCAGGCAGCACACGATTGTGAGGATCACGATCTGCCAGATCGTGATGGTGCTCCAGATCCCCTCTTTCATGCTTTCGCTGAAGGCGGCGAAGACAACGAGGAGGATCGATCCGCGATCGACGTACTTGGTGGGTTCGGCGTACTTCTGCAGCCATCCGATCACCAGCGGGCGGATCAGCTGACCGACGATGAACGGGATCAGCAACTGTACGACGATGTCGAGGATCGACGAGAAGTCGACCGTCGCCTGGCCGGTGGTGTTCATCAGCAGAACCACCAGCAGCGGTGTGACGAAGACGCCGATCAGGTTGGAGAACGACGCACTGACGATCGCGCCCGCGACGTTCCCCTTGGCGATCGAGGTGAACGCGATCGAAGACTGAACCGTCGACGGAACCAGGCACATGTAGAGGATGCCGGTGTAGAGCTCGTCGCTGATCAGCGTCGGTGACAGGAATCGCAGTGCTAGGCCGATCAGTGGGAACAGCACGAACGTCGCGGCGAGGACGACGGTGTGCAGTCGCCAGTGCTTGACGCCCTTCCAGGCTTCCTGCGGCGAGAGCCGTGCGCCGTAGAGCAGGAACAAGAAGCCGATGGCGATCTTGGTGGCCCAGTTCAGAATGCTCTCCGCGGTACCCGATACCGGGAACACACTTCCGAGCACGCCGGCGATGATGATGCCGAGGATGAACCCGTCGATGTAGAACCTACTGAGAAACTTCACCTGGCTAAGGATAACGGCGAGCTTCAGCGGGCTCTCGAGCCCCACGAAGGTTGAAGCCCATCACCGCCAGGCACAGCAGCGTCCCGATGATCGACAGCTCGATGATGGCCGTCTGCATTCCCTGGAGGGTGATGGCGATACCCGCGATGATCGACGGGATCGCCAGTCCCGCGTAGCTGACGGTGAAGAACGCGGCCAGAACTCCGCCGTGGCTCTCGCGGGCGTGGGTCCGGGCGGCGGCGTTGACGCGCTTCATGCCGCCGGCAAACGCCAGACCGTGCCCGGCGCCGACCACGACGGTGATGACGCCAAGCAGTGCCAGGCTCGGGACGAGGTCGACCACGAGGAGGCCGATCATTCCCAGAGCGAGGATTCCCAGGCCGGCGGTGACGGACGTGCGCGGGTCCATGCGGCTTCCGCCGAGTTGCGCGACCACCGAGCAGATCATCACCAGTGCGGCCGCCCCGCCGCCGAGTAGAAGGTTGTCGATGTTCAGCAGGCTGGTCATCCACGACGGGACCACCGACTGGAAGAGCCCGACCGCGCCCCACGACAGCGCGACGGCGAGCGAGCTGAGCCAGAAAGTCTCGCGAACAGTGGCGGGAACATGTGGCATTTGGAAGAACCGCTTCGGGCGTGTGACGTCCCCGATCCGCGGAAGTAGCAGCAACACGATCAGTGCCGGGATGAACGCGACGAGGAAGATCAGATACGGCAACCGCAGCGGTTGCGGAAGGTACTGGGCGATTGCACCGGACACGAGTGGTCCGAGCGCACCGCCCAACGCGCCCGTCACCGTCGATACGAGCGCTGCTCGTCGGTGATCGAACTTCGGTTCCTGCTCCACCAATGCGGCGCTGCCCGCCGCACTGGCCGCGCCCACCGCGATTCCCTGGGCAATCCGGCCGACGAACAACCACACCGTCGCGTCGGCAAATGCCAGAACGAGCGTGCCGACGACGCTCAGAGCGAGTGCAGTAAGGAGCACGGTGCGTCGGCCGAGGGCGTCGGACAGCGGTCCGAAGAACAGCAATGCCGGAACGAGGCCGGCGACGTAGACGCCGTAGATCAGCGTCTGGATGGTGGGCGTGAATCCGAACTCGGTCCGGTAGAGCCCGTAGACGGAGGTGGGCATGTTCGCGCCCAAGAGGATCACGGTGAGGACGTAGCCCACGCCGTAGAAGTGTCGATTGGTGCGGCGTGTGCGTTCTTCGGTGGCGACAGCTGTGGCGGACGTGGGAAGCCCCTCCTGAAGACAGAGTGCGAAAATACATGGGTCGTCCTACGTATCGTAAGTGAGTGGAATGATCGCCGCTAATGCTGTGAGGATGAGCTGATGACCGTTGTTCGCAAAGAGTCCGCGTACGAGCAATCCCTCGACTGGATGCGCGCGCAGATCTCCGACGGCGTCTGGACAGTGGGCAATCGTGTTCCGACCGAGCCGGAGCTGATGAGTGTTCTCGGCGTCGGCCGGAACACCGTGCGCGAAGCGATCAAGACATTGACCTCGACGGGAGTCCTGGAGATCCGTCGCGGATCAGGGACCTTCGTGCGCGCTCGGACCGACATCGGCGGACTGCTCGGCAGACACGCGTCCGTCGACGAGATGAAATACGTCTTCGAAGTGCGTCGTGCGCTCGAGATGGAAGCGGTCCGGTTGGCGTGTGAGCGTCGCAGCGACGACGACGTCCGGATACTTCGTGAGCTGGCCACCAAGCGTGACGTCCCGGCCGAGAACTTCGTCGACGTCGATCTCGCGTTTCACATTGCCGTCGTCGATGCCGCCCACAATCCCGTGCTGAAAGATCTGTTTGCCGGAATCCTCGAAACCGTCCGCGCCACGTACGAGGTGACCGAAGGGGTGCATCCGCCGTCGCTGACGTCTTCGCATCATCAGGGAGTTGCCGAAGCCATCGCCGAACGCGATGTCACCAAAGCCAGGGCTGCGGCGTGTGGGTATCTCGAGAAGACTCAGGAAGCGATCGGTTCAGGCTCGGCGGTTACCGAGTCCGGGCGTCGGCCAATCGATTGAGTGACCCGGCGATGTCTTCGGCCCCGGGTGTCGTGATCGTGAGTCGGTCGCCACAAGCGAACGTGATGACCACCGCTGGCCCGGTGCGGGTGACGACGCCGTAGTTACGACGACCCTTGGTCTTGAGTCCCCAGCCGCCGAAGTCCGCGAACGGTTTGATCTCCGCGACGTCGGCTCCGACAACTTCCTCGATGCCGTAGGTCATCGCAGCCATCCCCATGTTGATCACCCGGATCTCCCGTTCGTCGACGATCACCCGGAAGCGAACCAAGCTGACGACGAGCAGTCCGAGTGCCCCGAAGATGAACAACGGCCAGAGTGACCGCATCGCCAACGCCATGATGACTCCGGGCGCCAGAGTGATCGCAGTGAGGATCACCGAGCCTTTGGTGCTGAATCCGACGTCGTCGGAGATAGGTAGAGGGCAGCTGCTTCGCGGCAACCCGGCCGAGGGTTCGATCGTGGCAAGAGTGCGGACGCGGTAGTCGCGCAGGAAGGAGGCGCCGATCCACCCCAGCACCCCGCCGACTGCAAAGCCGACACCGAGAGACCACAGCGGGAGTGACGTCGTGGACGGATCGGCGACATCGAGTTGGGTGTAGAGCAAAGCGAAGTTCACTGTCGTGACGAGCCCGACCATGCTCAGCCCGACAACCAACATGAAGCGACGCATCATCAACATCGCGGGAGCAAGAGCAGCAATCGCGCTGAGACCGCCACCGAAGAGCAGTGTCAAAAGTGCAATGGTCCATGCGTTGGCCGACGGGGTGGAGAAGCCGTCCGGCGAGGTGGTGGTCCAGTGAGTCGCGATCTGCTCCGGGAGGCGAGGCTCCCACATTTCTGTCAGGACGAAGCCGAAGACCGCACACAACAGCGGAACGACTAGCCCGAATACGACCCCGGCCGGGTCGACCACGCGATGTTTCACGTGAATCAATGAGCCGGCTGGCAAGCATCCTTGAGCGCGCAGGCACCGCAGGAAGCGGTGCCGCAAGCGGCAGCGTTCGCCTTGGCCTCGGGGGTCTCCGCCACCGGCTCGTCGGCGGCAGGCTCGGAGTGCCCGCCGCAGTTGCAGTCGTTACCGCATCCGCTCTGCTGCGGGAGCGCGGCGGCTGCGCGGGTGCCGATGCCTCCACCGAAACCGGCAGTGAGGACGGCGACGACGACGGCGATGATCGCGACGGCAATGCCGAAGACTCCGCCGATGGTCAGTGCTGCGACTCCGCCGATGACCAACATTCCAGCGGCCGCGAGCATGGTCGGACCGGCCACCTTGTTGGCGAGGGCGAACGACTCCTCGCTCCGCAGGGAATCCTCGGTGCGGACACCGGCCCAGCGGTTGCGCGGGAGTTTGCCGATCAGTCCGGCGACGGCAACTCCACCTACGGCGACAGCGAGCACGAATAGCACCACAGCGACAACGATCACCCATACAGGATAGGCGCGAGTGGAGTTGATGGTATGCCCGGGTCGTGCAGGCTCTACCCTGGTTATCGGTATTTCCGTCAGCCAAGTAGATAGCGACCATAGTGACCGAGTCTCCGCAGTCCCCCGATTCACCAGCCGACGCAACTCCGCAGCACCGCTACACCGCGGAGCTCGCCGGCCAGATCGAGCAGCACTGGCAGGACCGCTGGAGTGAGGAAGGCACGTTCAACGCGCCCAATCCGGTCGGTCCGCTCTCCTCGCCCGACGGTGTTCCCGCCGACAAGCTCTTCGTGCAGGACATGTTCCCGTACCCCTCGGGTTCGGGTCTGCACGTCGGTCACCCGCTCGGATACATCGCTACGGACGTCTTCGCGCGCTTCCATCGCATGCAGGGGCGCAATGTCCTGCACACCCTCGGCTACGACGCGTTCGGTCTCCCGGCCGAGCAGTACGCCGTGCAGACGGGTACCCACCCGCGGACGACCACCGAGTCCAACATCGCCAACATGAAGCGCCAGCTGCGACGCCTGGGTCTGGGGCACGACGAGCGTCGTAGCCTCGCGACGACGGACGTCGACTTCTACCACTGGACGCAGTGGATCTTCCTGCAGATCCACGGCGCCTGGTACGACAAGGAAGCCGGCAAGGCGCGTCGTATCTCCGAGTTGGAAGCCGAGTTCGATTCCGGTGAGCGCGCTCTGGAAGACGGACGCGAGTGGGCTTCGTTGGACGTGGCCGCGAAGGCCAAGGTTCTGGACTCGTACCGCCTTGTCTACCAGTCGGATTCGATGGTCAACTGGTGCCCCGGTTTGGGTACCGTCCTGGCCAACGAGGAAGTCACCGCCGACGGTCGTAGTGACCGCGGAAACTTCCCAGTCTTCCGTAAGCATCTCCAGCAGTGGATGATGCGCATCACCGCGTACTCCGATCGCCTGGTCGACGACCTCGAGTACCTGGATTGGCCGGACAAGGTCAAGGCCATGCAGCGCAACTGGATCGGACGCTCGTACGGTGCCGAAGTTACCTTTGCTGCAGGCGAGTACGGCGTCGATGTGTTCACTACCCGTCCGGACACGCTGTTCGGCGCCACCTACGTGACGCTGGCTCCTGAGCACGACTTGGTGGACAAGCTCGTCGCGGACGAGTGGCCCGAAGGTGTCGACGCGCGCTGGACTGGCGGTGCCACGACTCCGGCGGAAGCTGTTGCTGCATACCGTAAGTCGATTGCCGCCAAGACCGACCTGGAGCGCCAGGAAAACAAGGAGAAGACGGGCGTCTTCCTTGGTTCCTACGCCGTCAATCCGGTCAATGGACACAAGGTTCCGATCTTCATCGCCGACTACGTTCTGACGGGTTACGGCACCGGTGCGATCATGGCAGTTCCGGGACACGATCACCGTGACTGGGAGTTCGCGAACGCGTTCGGTCTGGATATTCTCGAAGTTATTGCCGGTGGCAATGTTTCGGAGGCTGCGTACTCCGGTGACGGCCCGCTGGTGAACTCCGACTACCTCGACGGGCTGGACGTTGCCGAGGCCAAGGCGACCGTCATCAGTCGCCTCGAGGAGAGCGGCCAGGGCAAGGGCACCATCCAGTACAAGCTGCGCGACTGGCTTTTCGCGCGTCAGCGTTACTGGGGCGAGCCCTTCCCGATCGTCTACGACGCGGACGGCAACGCACACGCTCTGCCGGATTCGGCTCTGCCCGTGGTGCTTCCGGAGGTCGAGGACTACGCACCCGTGTCCTTCGATCCGGACGACGCCAACTCCGAGCCCTCTCCCCCGCTGAACAAGGCGACCGATTGGGTCAACGTCGAGCTCGATCTCGGTGACGGTCTGCAGACCTACCACCGCGACACCAACGTCATGCCGCAGTGGGCAGGTAGCTCGTGGTACCAGCTGCGCTACATCGACCCCACCAACCAGGACGCCTTCTGCGACCCGCAGAACGAGGCGTACTGGACGGGCCCGCGTCCGGAACTGCACGGCCCCAACGATCCCGGTGGAGTCGACCTGTACGTCGGCGGCGTCGAGCACGCAGTGCTGCACCTGCTGTACTCGCGCTTCTGGCACAAGGTTCTGTTCGACCTGGGCTACGTGTCCTCGAGCGAGCCGTACCGCCGCCTGTACAACCAGGGCTACATCCAGGCATTCGCGTACACCGATGCCCGCGGCGTCTACGTGCCGGCGGAAGAGGTCGTCGAGCGTGACGGCAAGTTCTTCTACGAAGGCGCCGAGGTCAACCGCGAGTACGGCAAGATGGGCAAGAGCCTGAAGAATGCCGTTGCGCCGGACGAGATCTGCGCCGAGTTCGGTGCAGACACTCTGCGTGTGTACGAGATGTCGATGGGTCCGCTGGACACCTCGCGTCCGTGGGCTACCAAGGACGTCGTCGGTGCTGCGCGATTCCTGCAGCGAGTGTGGCGCGTCGTCATCGACGAGGAGACCGGCAAGCCCCGTGTCACCGACGAAGCTCCTGGTGAAGAGACTTTGCGTGCGCTCAACAAGGCGATTTCCGGTGTCATCGAGGATTACACGGCGCTGCGCGACAACACGGCCGCCGCGAAGCTGATCGAGTACAACAACCACCTCACCAAGGCGTTCCCGGGCGGTGCGCCGCGTGCTGCTGTCGAGCCGCTGGTGCTGATGCTCGCTCCCCTGGCGCCGCACCTCGCGGAAGAGCTGTGGTCGCGTCTGGGTCACACGGAATCCCTTGCGCACGGACCCTTCCCGGCAGTCGAGGAGAAGTGGCTCGTCGAGGATACCGTCGAGTACCCGATCCAGGTCAACGGCAAGGTTCGTAGCCGCATCAGCGTCCCGGCAGATGCCGATCGCAAGGCTGTCGAAGAGATTGCGCTGGCCGACGAGAAGATCGTCGCTCTGCTCGAGGGCAACGCACCCCGCAAGGTGATCGTTGTGCCGGGAAAGATGGTGAACATAGTTCTGTAGGGCCTTCGGCCCCTGTGCGCCGTTTTGGTAGTTACCGCTACCGAAACGGCGCACAGTCGTTTCTGGGGGATGATTCCCGACGTTGACACCGAGGGGGAACCTCAAAGGCGGGATCGTCAAGTACGGGTTGGTCGGTATTTCGAAATGGGAATGGCTCCACGTTCAAGTTCGAACCGAAAATCGTTGCCGTTGCTCATAATCCAAGGCCAGGTTCGAGTTTGTGACGCCAATCAGTCGTTGTCCTGAATGTCCCGCTCCACGGAACATTTGGTAGCGCGTGTTCGATGTGAGGGCTGTGATGCAGGTAACACGTTACCGAGATCGGTAGCTGTCGTTCCATTGCACTTCCCGGCTAGGCCCCCGTCGACGGTATTCGACAGAGGGTCAATCGAATTCGTAGGTGTTCCCGAAAGGATCTTCCAGCCATGGCGTCTCATGTCCACAGCGACGGTTCGTCTCCCAGTTTGCCCGAACCGACATCGATACCGGAGCGGTGGACTCCGCGACTGGTGTTCTCCCTGGCGTCGATTGTTCTACTTCTCGAGATGCTCGCAGTGAGCTACATGATGATCTCCACTGCTCTCCCTGCGATCTCGGTGCACTATCAAACGACGCAGGGAGCTTGGCTGCTCACGTCGTTCTTGCTGCTGGGGGCGGTCGCGTCTCCTCTGCTCGGCAAGCTCGCCGACATGTACGGCAAACGAAAAGTCCTGCTCTTGGCTGTCGCCGGCGCGGCGGTCGGATCCTTCATTTCGGCGATAGCGCCGAGCTACGCGATCCTGATTCTGGGCCGGTCGCTGACGGGTCTGCTGGTTCCCTGCCTGTTCCTGAGTTACTCCCTCATTCGAGATGTTTTTCCGCCGAAAACTGTTGCCTTGGCCGTCAGTATCGCGACTTCCGGTATGGGTTTGATTGCGATCCCGGCGCCGTTCCTCACCGGTTGGTTGATCGACAACCACGGGTTCCGGAGCATCTTCTGGTTCTTTGTCGTCGGGCTGGTTCTCCTCGGCGGCATGATCTTCGCTTCGACGGCGGAATCAACTGTCCGACTTCGCTCTTCGCTGGACCTGATCGGTGCGGTACTGCTCGGGTCGGGCATCGCCGGAATTCTGATCGGCGTCAGCTTCGGACCGACCTGGGGCTGGAAGAACGGTTCGACACTGGCCTACCTGATCGGCGGCGTCGCACTGTTGGTGGCTTGGGTTGCCTCTGCCCGAGCCATCCGCGAGCCCTTGATCGACCTGCGCTACTTCGGCAAGCGTTCGGTGATGCTCACCGCCGTCGGTGCCGGGTTCTGCTACGGCGCGTCGGGAGTCTTCACGATCTTGCTGCCGATGATGGTGATGACCCCAGCAGTTCTCGGCCTGGGATACGGATTCGGCGTGACGGCAGAGGGATTCGCGATCTTCCAGGCGCCCCTTGGCGGCATGGTGGTGGTCGGTGGTTTGATCGTGGGCTTCCTCGTGGGGCGCAACATCCGGCCCCGTCTGCTGATGATCATCGGAATGATACTCATGGCAGTCGGATTCACGTTGACGGCCACCATTCACGACAACAAGCCTCTGCTCATCATCTTTGCCGGAATCTTCGGTGTCGGTATGGGTATGGGCTACGCCTCCATCCCGAACCTGCTCATCGAGGCAGTGCCGCCGCAGTTGCAGGCAACCACGGCGAGCATGGTTGCGGTCTTTCAGAGCATCTTCCCCGCAGTGCTTCCCGTCATCGCCTTCACGGTCTTGAACTCGCACATCGCGATGGCGATGGAGGGCGCTGTGTTCTACACCGACGAGGGCATGCGTATCGCGTTCCTGATCGGTGCTGCTGCAGCAGTTCTCGGCGCGATCGCAGCCGTGTTCCTGCCTCGAAACATCGTCCAGATCGGCGCAGAAGACGGTGTGCAGCAGGAGACGTCCCTCCTCCCTGCTCACTGATCACACGATGATGTGCGGCTACTGGCCAACGTTCGTAGCCGCACATCGCCGTGGTGGCACTTCGACGTCATGCAAGATGAATCTCCTGCAGCGAGATCTCACCCCGCAGCGGACGCTCTGCGACCTGTGCCAGATCAGATACGAATGTGTCCGCGATCGATCGGGTGGTGGTGAGTTGTACCGACAGAACATTGTTCGCTTGACTGCACACAGTTGCGCCGTGCCGGTACGCCACCAGCGCCACTGGATCGACGCGTTGGAAAGTCGCGGTGACGTGTAGGCCGACCTGTGGTGTCACCGGAACGAACGGGCCGTGGTCCGTCTTGATGCGAACTATCCCGATGATCTTGTTGAGACGCTTGATCAACATGGCGTCGGAGATCGTTGCCGGGCAACGGTACGCGATCGACATTCCGGTGACTCCCGGCGATGTCACGGATACCCATGTAGACAGGCTGACGACCTCGACGCCGAGCTTCCACCCCAGCGACGAAATACGTGCGAGAACCGCCGCGGTATCGTGGCATTCGACCACCATGGTGCCCACCCGACTCGTATCGGTGCCCACCCGAGCCGCTTCACCCATTTCCTCGACCTCCTCCGCCTAGAGAGGAAGTCCGGGCGCATCGACCCCGATGATTCTCGATCCCCGGAAGAAGTCGAGAAGCTCTGCGTCGCCGTGTGCGCCGATACCGCTTCCGCCCCAGAAACTCTGGGTCGAGTGGTCGTCTAGGTCCAGGAGGCTGGTGCTGTTGATCTTGTTCTCACCGCAATCGATTCGGGTCGCAAGTTCACGAGCGGCGTCGACGTCGGCGCCGAACACGTATCCGGCCAGGCCGGTATCGAGAGCGTTGGCCTCGAGCAGAGCTTCCTCGTCGGTTGATGCTCGGTGCACCGTCAGGATCGGCCCGAAGGTCTCCGATTTGGTCTGCTCCGACGAGATTCCGTGCACCACTGTCGGTGGGAAGAACCATCCGGAATCGTCAGGCACGGGGGTGCTCGAGACGGCCGTGCCGCCCACGCCACGGAGGAATTCGACGGTATCCCGCATCCGTTGGAGTTGAGGCTCGTTCGCCTGCGGACCCATCGTGGTGTTGGCGTCATCGGTTCGGCCGAGTGCGATTTCGGCCGTGCGGTCGAGTATTGCGTCGACAAGCCGGTCGTGAAGGTGCGGCGGCACGAAGACGCTTCCCGGACTCTCACACCATTGCCCGTTGAGTTTGGTGAACCCGTCGACGAGTGCGGCGGCAGTCAGATCGATGTCGGCGTCGGCGCGGATGATCACGGGGTTGTTGCTGCCGAGCTCGAGTTGAAGAGCCTTGAAATCGGTAGAAGCTGCAGCGGCGATGGAACTACCGGCCGCTCGGCCGCCGGTGAACGCCAGTGCTCGGATTCGTCGATCGGAGGCCAGTAGATGCCCGACGTCCCCGCCTCCGTGAACGAGTTGAAACAGAGCTTTCGGCGCGTCGACTTCGGCGATGGCACGTGAGATCGCCTCGGCAAGCACGTTGGGACCCGACGGTGCCCAGTTGGAGGGCTTGGCGATTACCGGAGCACCTGCGGCCAAAGCGAATGCGGTCTTCTTGGCGGTGATGAAGCTCGGTGCGTTCCACGGTGCGATCACAGCGGTCGGGCCCCACGCCAGCCGATGTAAATGTGCACCTGACGGCAACTGCTCGAACCCGGAGGAGTTCTTCAGATGCGTTGCAGCACTGCGGAACAGATCGGGATGTCCGCCGGCGAAAAGTGTGCTGATCGAAAGCGGAAGGCCGTTGTTCTTGGAGTCCTCACGAGCGATCGCCGCAGTCCGTTCTTCGACAAGTTCAGCCGTTCTCTCGAGTAGGCGCACCCGGTCGGCGACCGATCGACGGGTCCAGACACCCGATCGGTGAAGTTCTGTCGCGGCGGTGATCGCCCTCTCCACCTGTTCGGTGGAGGACGAGAGTTGGGCTTGCAGTTTCTCTCCGGTGTCGGGATCGGTGAGAAATTCGCCGAGGTCGATAGCCGGTGTTTCGACGTTTCCGTCGATCGTGTTGTTCTGGGGCACGAGTGAGCATGAAGTGGTCATGACTGTCCTTCGTGGCGAAATCGTTTGTAGGTCAGATGTTGTCGAGGTAGCGTTCGCGTTCCCAGTCGGTGACCGCGGACATGAAGGAATCCCATTCGTCCTTGGCGACCGCCGCATAGTGCGATACGACCTCGGCGCCGAACGCCGCGAGTGCGAACTCACTGGCCTCGAGCGCACGCGCCGCCTCGTCGAGTGTGCCGGGCAGCGGTTGTTGCTTCACCTTCTCGAGTGTGTCTGTGTCGCTGTACCCGTCGCGTCGTACCGGTGCGCCGGGATCGAGCTTTCGTGTCAGACCGTCGTTCATCGATGCCAAGACTGCGGCCAGTGCGAGATACGGATTTGCGTCCGCCCCTGGCAGTCTCATTTCGAGACGGTTGGCGGACGGTGCCCCGGTGATGAGTCGGCAGGTGGTGGTCCTGTTGTCGAAACCCCAGGTCAAGCCGTTCCCCGAGAAATCGTGGCTGGCTCTGGTCCGGCGCATCGAGTTGATGGTCGGCGTGTAGAACAGCATGAGTTCCGGGCAGTGCTCGAGAACTCCGCCGACGGCGTGCAGCAGCTCGGCGCTCGCGGTGTTTTCTGCGCTTTCGTCGTGGAATGGGAAGGTGTCGTCGCTCCGCATGGACGCGTGAATATGACACGACGAGCCCATGCCGTCGGTGCTCGGACGTGCCATGAAGGTAGCAGTGAGCCCTTCTGCCGCAGCGACGTCGTGGACGACCTGCTTGAATAGCACATGGCGGTCGGCCATCTCGAGGGCGGTTCCGTATTCGAGGTTGATCTCCCACTGGCCCAGGCCGTATTCGACCTGAGAGACCTCCACGGGAATCGCGCTCTCCTCCAACGCGGTTCGTACCTTGCGGAAGAAAGGTTCCATCGCGTTGCCGGCGGTGATGGTGTAATCCGAGGGCACCAGGGTGGTGGGTTCGAGATCCCGATAGCCGCTGCGCCGCAATGCGTCGGGGGTACCTCGGTAGAGGTGGAACTCGAGTTCCGTTGCCGCGTAGACGGTGTGGCCGTCAGCTTCGAGCTTGTCGATCTGTTTGCGCAGGATCGTGCGCGGTGCGATCGGGACCATCTCGCCGGTATGTTCGTCGACCGAGTCAGCGATGACGATGGCAGTGGACTCGAGCCACGACGCGCGTCGCAGTGTTCCCAGGTCAGGTTGCAGGCGGAAGTCATGCCAGCCGGTGTGTCCGCCGGCGTAGTCGACAACGAGTTTGTCCATGCGTTGGCTGGCATCCCAGGCATACACACAGGTGCACACATGCAGGCCCTCGTCGATGTTCGCGAGGAAAATTCGCATCGGGACTCGTTTGCCGATCAACCGTCCGTAGAGGTCGATACCGGCGATGAGGACGGTGTCGATGTCGGACTCGGCGAGCTCGGCCGTGGTGAGCCGGCCTTTCATCGGGCAAGCCATCCGCCGTCGACGGGCAGCTGGACTCCACTGATGTAGGAGGCGTCGTCGGAGAGCAGGAAGGAGACTGCAGCACCCATGTCCTCGGGGCGGCCGACGCGCGGCACCAGGAGTCTGGACTTCATGAAGTCGAGAACTTCGCCGGAGGAGACGTCGATGCCAGGCAGGAAGGCGGTGGGGACCGGCCCGGGGGCGATCGCGTTGACTCGTACGTTGTACCGCGAGAGTTCGACGGCCAGAGCCTTCGTCAGCATCTTCACTCCACCCTTCGACGCGTTGTAGTGGACCTGTGCGAAGCCCTGGGAGGACACGACCACGTCCGCTTCCACCGTCGACAAGTTCACCACAGCGCCGCTGTTGCCGTCGCGGAAGTACGGGGTGGCGATCTGCGTGACGATGAACATGCCTTTGAGATTGACGTCGAGGACGAGGTCCCACTCTTCGTCGGTGAGGTTCTCGAGAGAACTCATCGTGATCAGGCCGGCGTTGTTGACGAGGTAGTCGAAGCGTCCCCATTCGGCGACGGTGGCTTCGAAAGCGGCGCTCACGGCGGCGCGGTCGCGCACATCGGCCTCAAGGGCGAGCGCGGGTGTGCCGTACTGCGATTCGATAAGTGCGACGGTCTCCTTTGCACTTTCGATGTGAAGGTCCACGACCGCGACGCGGGCACCGTCGGAGGCGAGGCGCAGCGCGATGCCGCGGCCGATTCCGGAGCCTGCACCGGTGATCAGGGCAACCTTGTTCTCATGCGTACGTGACATTGTTGTCTTCCATTCTGTGATGATCGATCTGGTGAGAAGAATTGGTCCGACGGGAGGTTGCAGCGTCGACGAGCCACGAGAAGAGCGGGTCGATTTCGACGAAGAATTCGGGGTGCCACTGCACGCCCACCACGGGGCGATCGGCGGCCTGGATGGCTTCGGCGACGCCGTCGAGCGCGCGTCCGACGATCCGAAGCCCGCTCCCCGGGGTGTCCACGGCTTGGTGGTGAAGGCTGTTCACGTGAATGCTGTTGCCGAACAGACTGTGTGGGACGGAACCGGATTCCAGAGCGACCTGTTGCGGTCGGTACGAACGCGGATAACCGAAGAAGCTGTGTGCCTCACCGGCGTCGGTCGGAAGGTCGGCAATCAGAGTGCCCCCGCGGGCGACGTTGACGACCTGGTGTCCTCGGCACACTCCCAGGATCGGCAGTCCGATTTCCCAGGCTGCATCGACCAGGGCGAACTCGAATTCGTCCCGAGCGGGGTCGATCATCGAGGAGTTTGGTCCGGGGGTGCGGCCGTATCGCCTGGGGTCCACGTCGGAACCACCGCTGAGGACGAGGGCATCGAGATGCTCGACGATTCGGCGCGGATCACTGTGGATGCTCAGCAGGATCGGTTGACCACCGGCAGCGCGGATTTTCGAGGGAAAATCGGTGAAGAACATTTCCATCAACGCGTCGCCGACGACGTTGGGTAGTGACGGCCCGCCGCGGTCGACGCGGCCGGTGACTCCGATCAGGGGCATGGCGGGGAGTGCCTCCGCCGTCATCGTGAATTGGGTCATAGGAGCGAGCATAGAACCATTGAATGGCTTTTCGCTAGAGTTTGGCTTGTAAAGTCGGGGTAACGGGTTCGAAGTGCCGCGCGCTGCTGTATCTATTCAAGGACAGTTGCGAATGGGAGCGTTCGATTTCGTAGGTCAAGACGAAGCGTAAGTGTCGGTCCAGGCACCGAGTAGGGGGTACGAGACGTGCAGATCGACAAGCTGCCGGCCATCGAATTCATGGTCAGTGCACCGACGTTGGGGGAGGATATCGCTCGACGCTTGCGACTGCTCATTCACAGCGGCGCGCTCAGCCCCGGTGATCGCCTGCCATCCGAGCGTGAACTGTCTCAGCAACTCGAAGTCGGTCGAGTCAGTGTGCGAGAAGCGGTCCGAATCCTTCAGGCGATGGGATACATCGAGGTGCGGCGAGGAGCCACGGGCGGATCGTTCGTTTCGGAGTTGACCAGGCCTTATGAAGACTGGGTTGGCCAGTTGAAAGCGCGAGAAGCAGACATCGACGAGATCGTCGACCTCCGTATCGGATTGGAAATGCGCACGGCAAGCCTCGCGGCGGTCCGGCGAACCGATCGTCATCTTCTCGAGTTGCTCGAATCCATTGAGCAATTGGGGGTTTCCGGGAGTCGGGGATCGTTCCGGGCTTGTGACGCCAGGTTCCACGGCGGTATCGCCAGAGCGGCGGGAAACAGCAGGTTGGAGGCCGCTGTGGTCGAGGCTCGCGGCGAAATGTTCGTCCCCGTCGATCATCTCGTGTTCGAAGACCAGGTCGAGGCTTCGAGGGTGGAGCACAAGGAAATCTTCGAGGCGATCAAGCGGGGCGACAGCGCTCGCGCGGCGGAGGCAATGGAACGTCACATTCTGCACGCAAAAGACGAGCTCAAACGCTTGGCGCTGCAGGAAGAAGGCTGACGGGAGCGCGACGAACGGACGGTTCGTCCCGTTTTTCGCAAGTAAAAGTTTTGTGAATTGGGTCCCGAATCGACTTCAATGGTTCTAACATCGCCCGTATGACCCATACTTCCGTCAATGCTTCACGTGATGCATCCGGCGATGACCGAACTCTTCGTGGCTCGCTGGGTACCGGCTCGATAGTCCTCATGGTCGTTGCCGCAGCTGCTCCCCTGACTGTGATCAGTGGTCTTGTGCCGCTGGGTATTTCCGGTGGCAACGGTGCGGGCTTCCCCATGACCTTCGCCGTGACAACCGGTGTACTTCTGCTCTTCGCCGTCGGGTTCACCGCGATGTCGCGTTACATCCCGGGAACCGGAGCGTTCTATCTCTACATCGGACATGGTCTCGGCCGTGGTGCCGGCGTCGGCAGTGCGATGTTGGCCCTCGTCAGTTACAGCACAGTGCAATTGGCCGTATACGGCTACCTCGGCCCGGCAATGAGTTCGTTGATCACCTCCTACGGTGGTCCGGAGGTGCCGTGGTGGATCTTCTCGCTCGCCTCGTTGGCTCTGGTAGCCGTCCTCGGATTTCGTCATATCGAATTGTCGGGCAAGGTGCTCGGCATCCTGTTGATCGCAGAGGTCGGGATCGTAGTCGTACTCGACGCTTTCATCATCGCCGACGGTGGTCCGGAAGGCCCGTCGACAGCAATGTTCTCTCCGTCGGAAATATTCTCCGGATCCCCCGGCGTCGCATTGGTATTCGCGCTTGCCGGTTACATCGGTTTCGAGTCGACGGCGATCTTCCGTGACGAAGCGAAGGATCCCGCGCGGACTATCCCGCGAGCGACATACGCCGCCTTGATCCTCATCGGCGGCTTCTACGCTCTCTCCAGTTGGGCGGTTGTGACAGCCTGGGGCGACAAGGGTGCAGTGGACATTGCGGGTACTGACCCCGACGGCATGCTGATCACCACTGCCACCGACTTTGCCGGAACGGTGACAGCCCACCTGATTCAAATTCTGTTGGTGTCCAGTCTCTTTGCCGCAGTTCTGTCTCTCCACAATGTCTTGGCCAGATACATCTTCGTTCTGTCGAACACCGGCGTTCTGCCGGGCGCAGGTGGGCGGACGCACCGCGTGCATGGTTCGCCGCACATCGCGTCAGTGGTGCAATCCTGCTGTGCTCTGGTACTTCTCGGAGCTTGCATCGTCATCGGTCTGGATCCGGTGACACAGATCTTCGCGTGGTTCGCCGGCGTTGCAACGGTGGGGATCGTGGCTCTCATGTTGCTCACGTGCCTTGCGGTGCTCGTCTTCTTTCATCGTACGAAGGTCGATCAGCGATTCTGGCACACCAAACTTGCCCCGAGCTTGGGCCTTGTCGGGCTGATCGGATTCGCGATCGCCATTGCCGGAAACCTTCCGCTCCTACTGGGCGGCAACATTCTGGCCGTGGTGATGACCGGGGTGCTGGTGCTCGCGTTTGTCGGTGGATTCCTCTATGCGCGACGACGGAAGCAAGTGAGCTTCGAACTTCCGTCGTGAGAGGGCTTTCGGTGAAATGATGGGTGCACCCGCACTCGAGAAAGCAGGACTCCCATGACGTTCGCGGATCTGGACGGTGACGAACTGTGGAGTTACCTGACGGAGCGTTCAGGATTGCCCGGCCCGCGCGCGAACCTTGGGCTCATGCTCGAGTTCGCGCGCGGCGCCGATGACGACGACATCCTGCTGGCGGCGGAGTCCGAGGACGAATACATCCGCTGCTGTGGGATCGTCGGGCTCGGATTCATCCTTGTTCGTTCACGCGACAAGGCTGTTCTGAACAGTCTCACGGAGGCAACCACCAGTGCGTCGTGGCGTGCACGTGAAGCTGCCGCGATGGCCGTTCAGGCGATAGGTGACACGGATCCGCAATTATTGCGGGCGATCATCGAGCAGTGGTCGCGGTCCGCCCATCCATTGACGCTGCGCGCAGCGGCTGCGGGGATCTGCGAGCCACGGTTGCTGAAGGACAAGACCAACGCTGCGCTGGCCGTTCAGGTGTGCCGAGACGCTACCGAGTGGATCGTCTCGCAACCAGCTGATTCTCGTCGCGAGGCCGACACACGGACTCTCCGGCAGGCGCTCGGATACTGCTGGAGTGTCGCGGTTGCGGCGGATCCGGAGAATGCCCTGCCGGCATTCGTCTCCCTGGAGGCGTCGGACGACACCGATGTCGTCTGGATCGTGCGGGAGAA
Organism: Rhodococcus qingshengii JCM 15477; assembly: GCF_023221595.1. Lineage (NCBI taxonomy): Bacteria > Bacillati > Actinomycetota > Actinomycetes > Mycobacteriales > Nocardiaceae > Rhodococcus > Rhodococcus qingshengii. Next base: position 6,357,154 of record NZ_CP096563.1, on the reverse strand, counting down.
CCGGAAGAAGGCTCGCCTGCACAAGGTGCTCGAAAGCTGACCCGTGGAACAGAGTCGTAGGTTATCCTCAGAATTAGAACCTGTTCTAACTACGAGGGGTAGACCATGGCACCGTCCGCAGAGGTAATCCGCAAGACCGTCGACGCCTACATCGAGACCGTTGCGACGGGCACTGCTGCCCAGGTTGTGGCCCTGTACGCAGAGGGTGCAACGGTTGAAGACCCGGTTGGTACCGACGTGCGCACCACCCGCGAGTCCATTCTCGAGTTCTACTCCGTGATCGAGAACTTCGACCAGGAAGCTCACCTTCAGACCCTCCGCATTGCCGGAAACGAAGCGGCATTCCACTTCTCGCTGATCACCAAGCTCGGCGAGCAGACTCTGACCATCGCACCCATCGACGTCATGACCTTCGACGACGACGGAAAGATCCTGTCGATGCGTGCATTCTGGAACCAGGAAGACATGATCACCGCCTGACATGACGGTCAAGACGATCGACGTCGACGGATTCTGTTGGCAGATCGACGATTCCGGTTCCGGGACAGCTGTGGTCATGTGCCACGGCTTTCCCGGCCTCGGATACAGCTATCGCCATCAGTCGGCAGCGTTGGCGGAAGCGGGTTTTCGGTCGATTGCACTCGACATGCCCGGTTACGGCGGCACTACCCGCCCCGACGCGATCGAGGACTACACCAACGACGCCGTCGCGAACCGGCTGATCGACCTACTCGACGCTCTCGGAATCGACAAAGCGGTGTTCGTCGGACACGATTTCGGCGCTCCGGTCGCGTGGACGACAGCGCTTCGTCACCCCGATCGCGTTGCGGGACTGGTCTCCTTGGCGGTTCCCTATGCGCCGGACAGATTCCCGGCCAAGCCCTCGGCCATCTACGCCGCCTTGGCGCGCAAGCACTTTCTGCACATTCACTATTTTCAGGAACCGGGTGTTGCGGAGCGCGAACTCGACGCCCGTCCACGTGAATTCCTTCAGCGGCTCTTCCACGCCTTGTCCGGGGCTTACCGGTACCTCGATGTGTGGAAGAACCCCTCCGAAGGAAACGGCTATCTCGACGTACTTCCCGAGGCGCCGGCGTTGCCGTGGTCGTGGCTCACCGAGGATGATTTGGATGTCTATGTAAAGGCCTTTACTGCAACAGGTTTCACCGGTGGCTTGAACTGGTACCGAGCGTATGACGCCAATTGGGAACGCAGCGCGGATCTGGACGGAGCGCACATCGAGGTCCCGACGCTCTTCGTTGCGGGCGCGGAAGACCCGGTCATCGCGATGAGCGGTCCCAAGGCATTGGACCGAATGAAGGACACCGTCCCCGACCTGCGGGGTGTACATCTCCTCGGCGGTGCGGGGCACTTCGTACAACAAGAACACGCTGCCGAGGTCAATGAACTTTTGCTCTCTTTCCTTCGGTCGCTCTAGGCGAAATCGGGCCGAAGGTCTAGCGTTGCGCAGATGCGCACCAGGATCTTCGATCGCGGTATTCGGGTAGGTATCACCGGTGCTCTTGTTGCCGGTTCGCTTCTGGCTCTGGGCGTGTCCGGTGCCGCCGCCGCTCCGCCTTGCCCTGGATCGTCACCCGCCATACTCAGCGCCCAGATTCCGGGTGCGGCCCTCGAGGGTGTCACGGTGGACGGGCAAGGGCGCCTGTATACGACCGACCTGGTGAGTGGGCGGATCTTCCGCGTCGACGGGCCTGGTCAGGCCGCAGTTCCGATCGCGACGGTTCCCGGCGGTGCGGGCGCACTCGCGTGGAGCCCGGACGGTTCACTGCTGGTGGGTACCGGAGCAAACGCCGGCGTGCTGATCGGCGATCTGACGCGTGCTGCGTCGGTCGCGCGGGTGGACGTGAACTCGGGCGCCGTGACGCCGATAGCCGGTGGTCTGAGCGCTGCAAACGGCCTTGCTGTCGCGCACGACGGGACGATCTACGCCACCAACGATTTCGGTTCGCTGATCGGAAAGGTCAGCCCGAATGGTTCCGTCGACCCGGCGTGGGCAACCTTCCCGAGTGCAAACGGTGCTGCCCTGAGCGCCGATAATCGCTGGCTCTACGTTTCGCGCACGTTCGCAAACCCGGGTGTCAGCCGCATCTCCGTGGACAATCCGGGATATTCGGAGTCGTTGGTCGATCTCGGTGGTTTCGAAACCTTCTCTGCCCCAGATGGTTTGACCTTGGACTCGCGAGATCGCGCAATTGTTCCCACGGACATCAGTGGTGAGGTGTGGCGGATCGACGGACCCGGCCAGTACTGCTCGCTCACCAGCGGACTGCAGGCGTCGAGTGTGTTGACCTACGGGCGTGGCTATTCCGGTTTCGCGGCCGGGCATCTCTACCGCGCCGGCTTCGACGGAAAGATCTTCGAGATTCCGGCCGGCTTCGACGCGGGCGCCCAGGCCGCAACACCCTGACGCGACACCCTGACGCGACTTACCCACTACTGATGCCGGGACTGCCGGAATCGTCCATACTGGTCTGCATGGCGGAAACGAGTGAGATCGACGAGGCCGAAGTGGCCCTTCCCGCGATACCGCAGCCGTTGCTGACCCCGCTCACGGAAGCTGCGATCTTCCTGGTTTTCACCATCGACGAGGGTGGTGAGCAGGCAGTTCACGACGTTCTGGCGGATATTTCCGGGCTGCAGCGCTCGATCGGATTCCGGGTTCCCGCCGGTGGCTTGGCTGCCGTCGTCGGTATCGGTTCGGATGCGTGGGATCGACTTTTCGACGGTCCACGGCCGGCGGAATTGCATCCGTTCGTCGAGTTGACCGGTGACAAACACCACGCCCCGCGCACGCCGGGCGATCTGTTGTTTCACATCCGGGCCCGTCAGATGGACCTGTGCTTCGAGTTCGCCACGGTCGTGACCAACAGGTTGGCCGGGGCCGCGTCGGTGATCGACGAGGTCCACGGGTTCAAGTATTTCGAGCAACGCGACCTCATGGGTTTTGTCGACGGTACCGAGAACCCGTCCGGGCAGGCCGCTTACGTCGCGGTCACCGTCGGTGACGAGGATCCGGATTTCGCAGGCAGCAGTTACGTCATCGTCCAGAAGTACCTCCACGACATGTCGGAGTGGAACTCCCTGCCCGTCGAGGAGCAGGAGAACGTCATCGGACGCTCCAAGCTCGAAGATCTCGAGATGGACGACGACACCAAGCCGGCCAACTCCCACACCGCACTCACCGTCATCGAGGACGAATCCGGTGAGCAGATCCAGATTCTGCGGGACAACATGCCGTTCGGCCACGTCGGCTCCGCTGAGATGGGTACCTATTTCATCGGTTACTCGGCGTCGCCTACGGTCACCGAGCAGATGCTCACCAACATGTTCATCGGGAATCCCGTCGGCAATTACGACCGCATTCTCGATTTCTCCACCGCCGTCACCGGAATCAATTTCTTCGTTCCGACGGCGGACTTTCTCGACGATCCCCCGGACTTGCCGACCAGGCTCGTTCCCGAAGCGACGTTCACAGCGCCCATCTCTGACGGTTCTCTCGGAATCGGCAGCCTCAAAAGGAGTGCCCAGCAATGACAAACCTGCACCGCGACCTAGCACCCATTTCGGCAGCAGCCTGGGCCGAGATCGAAGAAGAGGCGAGCCGTACCTTCAAGCGTCACGTCGCCGGTCGTCGTGTCGTGGATGTGGAGGGACCGTCGGGTGACGATCTCGCGGCCATCCCACTCGGGCATCAGGTGCCGATCAATCCCTTGGCCGACGGCGTCATCGCACATGCTCGTCAGTCCCAGCCGATCATCGAACTGCGGGTCCCTTTCACCGTCAGCCGTCAGGCCATCGACGACGTCGAACGCGGCGCCAAGGACTCCGACTGGCAGCCCGTCAAGGACGCGGCCAAGCAGATCGCGTTCGCCGAGGACCGCGCCATCTTCGAGGGATACCCCGCAGCCAGCATCACCGGCGTGCGGGCCAGCGGTTCCAACCCGGAACTGAAGCTACCCATCGACGCCAAGGACTACCCGGAAGCCATCAGCCAGGCGATCACGTCGCTGCGCTTGGCCGGTGTCAACGGACCGTACTCACTGCTCTTGAATGCAGATGCGTTCACCGCGATCAACGAGACCTCCGATCACGGCTACCCCATCCGCGAGCACCTGCGACGCGTCCTCGACGGCGAGATCATCTGGGCCCCGGCCATCGACGGCGCTTTCCTGCTGTCGACGCGTGGCGGTGACTACGAACTGCATCTGGGCCAGGACCTGTCCATCGGCTATCTCTCGCACGATGCGAACTCCGTCGAGCTGTACTTCCAGGAATCGATGACGTTCCTCATGTACACCAGCGAAGCTGTTGTCTCACTTGCGTGAGACCTTTCGAAACCTCTGATACCAGGGTGGGCGAGGCAGTTCGCCGATGTCCTGGAGATGGGCGACAAAGGCCTGGGCATCCGCATGCGAAGACGTCTTCGGTCGTCCGTCCGCCCACGCTGTGAACAACTGAAGATAACGATCGCCGAGAGTGTGGCGCACGACCGGAAGGTGGTGCGCCACTTCTCCTGCGCGCTTTCGGAGCAGTGCCGCCGAGACAACGGCGGCTTCGTCTTTGTCGAAGCCTTCGGGCAGTTCGCCACCCGCCACCAGTGCGCGAATCAGCGCCTCTTGACGCTCACCGAGCGTGCTCATGTGCGTGACCAATCGGTGCCCGCGGTGATGCGATCCAGACCAGCTGCGTCGGCGATGGCATCGAGCTCGTCGAGCAATTCCAGTGCCGGCGGATAGTTTCCGTCGCGCTCGAGCATGATGGCGGGATGGTGACCGGCGGCGGTGAACTGCGCAAGGAGTTCCAGCACGGCTTCGGGTACCGGGTCGGTGTGCGTGTCGTGGTATTTGCCGTCGCTGATGCTGCCACCGGCGATGTGGCAGTATGCGATTCGCTCGAGTGGTAGCCGGCTCAGCTCGGCCCAGGGATCACGCCCTCGGTTGAGGGCATTGGCATAGACGTTCGCGATGTCGAGAACCAGCAGGGCTCCGGTGCGCTCGACGATCTCCGCGAGAAACTCCCCTTCGGTCAACTCGTCGTCCGGCCAGTCGAACAGGGCGGCAACGTTTTCGACGGCGAACGGCACCGGTAGACCGTCCTGAGTCCGGGTGATGTTGCGTACCAGGGCGTCGACGGCTTCGTAGGTGCGCGGAAGTGGGAGCAGGTGGCCGGCCTCGATGCCGCCTGCACGCACGAATGCGATGTGCTCGCTCGCCAAGGGAGCGCCCAGTAGCTGGGATGCACGCGCAAGGTGATCGATCCGTGCCTGATCTACCGCATCGGCCCCGCCAAGTGAGAGCGAGATTCCGTGCGGGATCACCGGAACTCCCAGCGAGCCGAGGTGCGGCGGTATCTCGTTTCCGACGGATTCGGCAATGACTTCGCAGAATGCCAGGCCGTCGAGCTGCGCGATGATTCCGGAGACCTCGGGGCGCCAACCGATTCCCAGGCCGTGCAGGGTCATTCGAGTCACCTCCCGTGTGCAACTGCTAACGGCGACTATAGACGGATCAGCCGGGCAACCAGTTGGGTCCCGGACCGTTGCCTTCTTCGAAGATCAGCCACGTTTTGGTCGAGAGAACCCCGTCGAGTCCCTGGAGTTCTTCGAGAACGGTGTGGCGTAGTTCCTGGTTGTCCGGGGCACGGACCAGCACCAGAACGTCGAAGTCGCCGCCGAGGAGGGAGAAGTGCTCGACAAACGGCAGGGCCTTCAAGGACGCCGCCAGACCTCGCCACGAGTGCTGCCTGATCGAGAGTGCAACGTATGCCGAGGAGCCGAGTCCGGCCTTCTCGTGGGCGATCCGCGTCGTGAATCCGGTGATGATTCCGGCGTCCTCGAGCCTTTCGATGCGGACGTAGGCGTGAGCGCGGGATATGTGCGCCTTCTCGGCCAGTGCACGCATGGAGATGCGACTGTCTGCGACCAGCTCGGCGATGATGCGACGGTCGATCGCATCGAGAGCGTGCGGTTCGGTGGCCATCTGTCCATTCCTGGTTCGGTAGTCGAGTCGGTTGATGGACATATTGCTGCCCGAATCCTCATGATAGGCCGTTTGTCTTGAATCCTCGACGCTTGCTGCCATTACGTCGCCGAAGTGCGAATACTGATGGACACAACGTCTTCTGGAGGTAGAAGTGACACTTGTCGAACCCTTGGGGGAACTGCGGTATCAGAAGTTCCTGCCGGCCGATTCTGCGGTGCAGTACCTCGACCCTGCCGGAGAACTGACGCGCAGCGAGGCCCGCTACGCAAAACCGAGCGACGATCGCCTGATCGCGATGTATCGAAAGATGTTCCTGGGCAGGCGTTTCGACCAGCAGGCTACGGCACTGACCAAACAGGGGCGCTTGGCCGTGTATCCGTCCTCGCGAGGGCAGGAGGCATGCCAGATCGCGGCAGCGATGAGTCTGGAGCCGAGTGACTGGCTCTTCCCCACCTATCGGGATTCGATGGCGTTGGCTGCCAGGGGTGTCGATCCGGTGCAGATTCTGAGCATGCTTGCCGGCGACTGGCATTGCGGGTACGACCCGGTCGCGCTGCGCAGTGCGCCGCAGTGCACCCCGCTGGCAACGCAATTGCTGCATGCAGCGGGGGTGGCCTACGGGGAGTCTCGACGGGGCTTGAACACCGTCGCCTTGGCGCTCTGTGGTGACGGCGCCACCAGTGAGGGCGATTTCCACGAGGCGCTGAACTTCGCCGCCGTCTTCAAGGCGCCGGTGATCTTTCTGGTGCAGAACAACGGATTTGCGATCAGCGTGCCACTGTCGCGCCAAAGCGCAGCACCGACGTTGGCGCACAAGGGCGTCGGCTACGGGATCGGCAGCGAGCAGGTCGACGGCAACGATCCCGTTGCGATGCTGGCCGTCATGGACGAGGCGGCACGCTTCGTCCGCAGCGGAAACGGACCGGTGATCGTCGAGGCACACACTTATCGCATCGACGCACATACCAATGCCGACGACGCCACCCGCTACCGCGACAGCGCCGAGGTGGAAGCCTGGCTCGGGCGAGATCCGTTGCCGCGTCTCGAAAAGTATCTGCGCGCACACGATCTGATCGACGACGCGTTCGTGGAATCGCTGACTGCAGAGGCAGAAACCGCGGCCGCCACACTGCGCGCCGGCATGAACGTCGACCGCCCGCACGATCCGCTCGATCTGTTCCGGTACGTCTTCGCCGAGCAGACACCGCAGTTGCGTGAGCAACAAGCGCAACTCGAGACCGAACTTGCCGCCGAAGCCGCTGACACAGGGGGACACTGACCATGCCCATGCTCACGATGGCTCAGGCCCTCAACACCGCGCTACGCGACTCTCTGGCTGCGGACGACAACGTTGTCGTCTTCGGTGAGGACGTCGGCACCCTGGGCGGCGTTTTCCGCGTCACCGACGGCCTCACCCGCGACTTCGGCGACGACCGATGCTTCGACACTCCCCTCGCCGAGTCCGGCATCATCGGATTCGCAATCGGCATGGCCATGGCCGGTTTTCGTCCGGTCGTGGAAATGCAGTTCGACGCGTTTGCCTATCCGGCGTTCGAGCAGATCGCCTCCCATGTGGCGAAGATCCGCAACCGCACCAAGGGCGCGCTGTCGATTCCGATAGTCATTCGTGTTCCTTTTGCCGGCGGTATCGGCGGGGTGGAGCATCACTGTGATTCCAGTGAGGGCTACTATGCGCACACACCCGGACTGAAGGTTGTGGCGCCGTCCACGGTGGAAGATGCGTACTCGCTGCTACGTTCGGCAATCGAGGACCCCGACCCCGTGATCTTCCTCGAGCCCAAGAAGCTGTACTTCGCGCGAGCAGATGTCGAACTGACCGCACGTGAGCCGATCGGTCGCGCCGTCGTCCGTCGCCCCGGCCGTGACGCGACGCTCATCGCCTACGGTCCGTCCGTGGATGTTGCACTGAGGTCCGCCGAGGCCGCTGCAGCCGAGGGCCGGGACATCGAGGTGATCGACATCCGCTCGATAGTGCCGTTCGACGACGAGACGGTCACCGCATCGGTGCGAAAGACCGGACGCTGCATCGTCATCCAGGAAGCGCAAGGTTTTGCCGGTGTGGGTGCAGAAATTGCTGCCCGCGTGCAGGAACGGTGCTTCCACCATCTCCATGCCCCGGTGCTCCGGGTCAGCGGCTTCGACATCCCCTACCCCGCTCCCAAGCTCGAGCGTCACCACCTGCCCAGCGTCGACCGGGTCCTGGACGCCGTCGACCGTCTGCAGTGGAACGACGCCCCGGACACCCGTTGGGCGGTGACGGCATGAGCAATCAGGTATTCATGCTCCCCGATCTGGGTGAAGGTCTGGCCGAGGCCGACATCGCGGAGTGGCACGTCAAGGTCGGCGACGTGGTCACCATCGATCAGATCGTCGTCGAGGTCGAGACCGCGAAAGCTGCTGTGGATGTGCCCATCCCGTTCGCCGGGACCGTGATCGAACTACACGGCAAAGACGGGGACACCCTGAAGGTGGGCACACCGCTGATCACTGTGAGTGGTGGCGAGAGTGTCGACGCGGTCGTTTCGGCCAACCACGAGCGCTACCGCGAAGAGGAACGCGCCGGTTCGGGCAACGTCCTGATCGGCTACGGCACCAGCGAGGATGCACCGAGACGCCGACGCAGAGCGGCTCCGTCGGTACGCGTGATCTCGCCGATCGTTCGTAAACTGGCCTCTGACAACGATATCGACCTGTCCTTGCTCTCCGGGTCGGGTGCCGGCGGGGTGATCACGCGCGCCGACGTCGAGGCCGGGGCAAACTTCGGCCCGGAAACGGAAACGTCACACGCGACCGACCAAAGAATTCCGATCAAGGGGCTACGCAAGGTAGTTGCCGACAAGCTGTCCACCAGCCGCCGCGAGATCCCTGACGCGACAACCTGGGTCGACGTCGACGCCACCGAACTGTTGGCGGCGCGAGCCGAGATCAACAAGTCACTGCCCGATTCCGACAAGATCAGCCTGATGGCGCTCCTGGCTCGGCTGACCATCGCGGCGTTGGCGCAGTACCCCGAACTGAACTCGTCGGTCGATACTGCTCGAGGCGAGATCGTTCGACACGCCCGCACCCACCTGGGGATCGCCGCGCAGACACCGAAGGGATTGATGGTACCGGTCATTCGAAATGCGGACGCCCTGAGCACCGTCGAACTCGCACAAGCACTTCGGGTGACCACCGACCTTGCCCGCGACGGCAAGCTCGAACCCGCCCGCCTGATCGGCGGCACGTTCACACTCAACAACTACGGGGTATTCGGGGTCGACGGATCGACTCCGATCATCAATCACCCCGAGGCGGCAATTTTGGGGATCGGACGCATCATCGACAAGCCGTGGGTGGTGAACGGCGAGTTGACCGTTCGTAAGGTCACTCAGATCTCGTTGAGCTTCGACCACCGCGTCTGTGACGGGGGCGAAGCCGGCGGATTCCTGAGGCTGTTCGGTGACTACATCGAGAACCCGATCCGCGTCCTGGGAAGGCTCTGATGACCAAGGCTCCGATGACAACTGCAGAACCCCACAGCGACGTCGTGATCCTCGGTGGAGGATCGGGCGGCTATGCCTGCGCGATCCGCGCCGCCCAACTCGGGTTGTCGGTCACGCTGATCGAGGCGGACAAGGTCGGCGGAACGTGCCTGCACCGCGGATGCATCCCGACCAAGGCACTGCTGCATTCCGCCGAGGTGGCCGATTCGGCACGCACCAGTGAGCAATTCGGTGTCCGGGCATCTTTTGCCGGCATCGACGTCGCGCAGGTGCACGACTACAAGAACGGGACAGTCGAGCGGCTGTACAGCGGTCTGCAAGGCTTGTTGGCGCAACACAAGATCACCATCGTCAACGGATACGGGACGTATGTCGGTGGGCGAAGCATCGACGTCGACGGAACCCGCTACACCGGAACATCACTCGTTCTGGCCACCGGCTCGTATCCGCGGGAACTCCCCGGCATCGAACTCGGCCGACGGATCGTCACCAGCGACCAGGCACTCGAACTCGACCGGGTGCCCACCAGCGCAACGGTACTCGGTGGCGGTGTCATCGGCGTCGAGTTCGCAAGCCTCTGGCGCTCGTTCGGCGCCGAAGTAACGATCGTCGAGGCACTCCCCCGACTGATCGCCGCCGAGGATCCGTGGTCGTCGAAGCAGCTGGAGCGGGCATATCGGAAACGTGGAATCGTCTGTAAGACAGACACAAAGGTCGATTCCGCGAAAGAAGCAGCCGGTTCCGTCCGCATCGAACTAAGCGACGGAACGATACTCGACACCGACCTACTGTTGGTCGCCGTCGGCCGCGGACCTCGCACGGACGGTAACGGTTTCGAAGAACGCGGAATCAGCCTCGACAAGGGATTTGTCGTCACCGACGAACGCCTCCGTACGTCCGTGGACGGTGTGTACGCGGTCGGCGACATCGTGCCCGGTCTTGCGTTGGCGCACCGAGGTTTCCAACAAGGAATCTTTGTGGCTGAACAGATTGCCGGCAAGGATCCGATACCGGTCGCCGAACACCTGATTCCTCGCGTGACGTACTCACATCCCGAAGTTGCATCGGTCGGGCTCGGCGAAGAGGTGGCGCGCACGCAGTACGCCGACGTCTCCACCGTCATCTACGACCTGGCAGGTAACGGCAAGAGTCAGATCCTACGAACTACCGGCGGAATCAAAGTGATTCGAAGCGGAACGAAAGGCCCTGTTGTCGGAGTTCACCTGGTGGGAGACCGCGTCGGCGAACTGATCGGTGAGGCGCAGTTGGCCGTTGCCTGGGAAGCACTTCCCGATGAAGTGGGGCGTTTCATCCACGCGCACCCCAGTCAGAACGAAGCGTTGGGCGAGGCCATGCTCGCACTCGCGGGAACACCACTGCACGCCCACAACTGACCCGGAGACAGAAAAGGAGATTCAATGAGTATCGACGACGAACTGCGCTGGGACGGTGAACTGACCGTCACACGCCATGATCGGGAGACCGGCACGACTTTCGTGATTCGAATCGACTCCACCCGTCTGGGACCGGCGTCGGGTGGCACGCGGGCCGCTCACTATCCCTCCATCGGTCACGCATTGGCGGACGCCGGGAAGCTGGCCGGCGCAATGACTTTGAAGATGGCGGTCTCCGATCTGCCGATGGGTGGCGGGAAGTCGGTAATAGCGCTACCTGCACCGCGCAATCAGATCGACGCCGCAACCTGGACCCGTATCCTCGACATCCACGCCGAGAACATCGACAAGCTCGAAGGAAACTACTGGACTGGTCCTGACGTCAACACCAACTCTTCCGACATGGATCAGCTCAGCCGCACCACCAAATACGTCTTCGGGCGTTCGGTCGGCAACGGTGGCGCCGGTTCCAGCGCGCACGCCACCGCTCTGGGTGTGTTCGAAGCGATGAAGGCCACGGCGCGTCGCCGAGGACTCGGAACACTCGACGGCCGAACGGTACTGGTACAGGGGCTCGGCGCCGTCGGCGGCGACGTCGTCCGTCTCGCAGCGCAGGCTGGCGCACGTCTGCTGGTTGCCGATACGGACCCGCAGCGCCTCGAGGCGGCTTCTCTCGCGGGGCACACGGTCGTTCCTGCCGGCGAGGTCCTCCGAACACCGTGTGACCTCTTTGCCCCCTGCGCGATGGGAGGCATCATTGATTCCGCTGCGGCTGCGTCGATTCCGACTATGGCCGTGGCGGGCGCAGCAAACAACATCTTGACCGATGCCGCTGCCGGTGAGGTTCTGCGAGACCGCGGGGTTCTCTGTGCCCCTGATTTCGTCGCGAACGCAGGCGGAGCCTTTCACCTCGTGGGGCAAGAAGTCTTGGGGTGGAACGAAGACGACGTCGTCGAACGAACCCGCGGGATCGGTCGAACCTTGGACGAGGTGTACTCGTTGAGCGAGGAACGTGGCATCACTACCGAGGCCGCAGCGCTTATGCTCGCCCGGGCGCGGCTATCCCCCGCATCCACCGCCGCCGCCACATCCGCCACCCCCGCTGCAGCTGCCGCCTCCCCCGTCTGAACCGCCACCGTCCGAACCCCCGCTACTTCCGCTGCCGTCGGCACCGATTCCGGCGGCGGAGGCCAAGGCGGGATTGATCATCAGCATCGCCGAACCGGCGAAGAGAGCGGCGGACATTCCCGCCAAACGCGGTCCGTAGGCGGAGAAGGCAGGCTTGTTGCGCGGGGACAGGTAGGCGTGTGCCGTGGTCAGTTCCGAACGTGCCGCCTTGCCAGAGGTGGTTCGATCGAAGTTGAGCCCGAGCAGCGGGATACTGAACCCGGTGACGAGTACGGCGAGAATCAGAAACTCGACGGGCTTGTCGTTGTGCAGTCCGAAAGCAATGCGGACGATACCCACGGCCACCAGGATCTTCAGCGGAACTGTGGAGAGAAAGATTGAACGCCTGGTGCTGTCGGAGGTCAGGTATCCCCGGTCCGCCAAAGAGTTTCGTAGGCGAGCTGTTTCCACCGTCATACGCTCGGCGAGTTGGCGCCGACGATGGGGTAGAGCCTGCTGGGCCAGGCGCTGGTACACGGTGAGGGTGTACCAGTCCAGGGTCTCGTCGCCAGGGCCCAACGGGCGCAGGACAGCGCCGTCGGTGGTGATCAGGTCAGCGCTACGCAGGATTGCCAATGATGCTGCGATGGCGCGTGACTCGCCGGTGAGCATTCCGACTTCCGGAGGCGTCAGTTGCTCGGCGGAATACCCGTGCTCGGTTGAGTACCCGTGCCGGCGTGCCCGGATCATCAGACGCCACCCCAGAGTGAGAACCATGAGCGTGGCCGAAACGGCTATGTAGCCGTAGAGGAAATCCTCGCTGGGGATCCCCCACGTGTCGGCTGCATGCGTGCTCATCCCCCACACCCCCCGCCGCCGCAACTGCTCCCACTGCCGCCACCGCCGTCCGAGCCGGATGATCCGGATGAGGAGCCACAACTGTAGTAGCTCGAACTTCCGCCACCCGGGCTGTACGCGGCGCCCGCAGCTACCGCTCCCGCCAGCGCCGGATCGATCAGAACCAGAGCGCCCGCACCGAAGAGCGCCGCCGAGAGCCCGGCGAGCGAGGGACCGTAGCTCGTGTACGCGGGCCGCAGTTTCGGTGAGAGGTACGAGTTTTCGTGCTTGAGTCGTCGAAGCTCGCTGTCTCCCAAAGCTGTCCGACGACGCTTGATGCGAAGAAGTGGAATCATCAGAGCGAGAACGATGATGGTGAGGAGCAGGAACCCGACCGGCTTACCGCCGGCGATTCCGGCGACGAGACGGACCAAGCCGAGAGCAATTACCGCCACGATCGGAACGGTCCGAAGGGCAGCGGTCAGACCGTCCTGCTGGCGTTGCAAATATCCCTCGTCGATCAACGTCGTACGTAGTTGTGCGAGTGCGATGTTCAGCCGTCCCATCAGACGCACCTGCCGCAGCGGGACCTTTCCGTTGCCGAGTCGCTTGTGCACCGTACGGGTGAACCAGTCGAGACGATTCTTGTCCTCCGCAGTGAGTGCCAGCTTGGTCTTGCCTTCGGTGCTGATCAGCTCGGCGCTGCGCAGAATAGCCATCGACGCCAGCACCGCTTGGTAGTCACTGGTCAAGGCACCGATCTCGGGAGGAGTGAGCGGCCGACGGACAGCGTCGACGACCACCGGTGACCGGCGCGCAGTCATTCGGCTGTACAGCGAGAGTCCGATCGCGACGGCAGCCGCCACCAGGTACCACTGAAGGAAAGTCTGGCTGGGGATCCCCCATGTATCCGTATGATCATGCATCGCACACCACCTCTCGATGAACTCCTGAGACAAGTCCAGTCTCTTTGTCCGACAACTGATGTCAGTATCGGGCCAGTGCCCGGAAAAGCGATATCCGGATGGCCATCGTCACCATTCCGTTACCGCCGAACTGGGGATTTACCGGCCGGTAGGTCGAAGCACGATCTCCGTGGGGTGTGCGTCGGACGGTGTTTCGACGGCAGTGAGTACGGCACGCGCCACAGTGGAGGCTTTCAGGAAGCGCTCAGGGTCGTACTCGTCGCCCTCACCCGCGACGATGTCGCGCTGCATGTCGGTGTCGATCCGTCCGGGGTGAATGGAGGTGACCCGCAGTGCCGGCTCTTCCAGGCGCAACGCATCTCCGAAAGCGCGCAGGGCGAACTTGCTGGCCGCATACGAGCCCCAACCGGCGTTGGCGCGCAGTCCGGCACCCGAATTGATCAGCACGACGTGACCTCCAGCCGCACGAAGCGCGGGCAGGAGAACCCGCGTGAGTTCGGCGACGGCGATGACGTTTGCCTCGAGGGTGCGTCGCCACTGATCGACCGAGGATTCCTCGATGGTTCCGATGTCGGCCACGCCGGCGTTGTGTACCAGCACGTCGAGCGTCGTGATGGACGAGGCGGCGGCGGCGACGGCGTCGTAGTCCGTGAGGTCGAGGGGTAGGGGCGTCGATCCGGGCAGTTCGGCGCAGATCGGCTCGAGGGCCTGTGCGGATCGTGCACCGAGCAGCAGGTCGTGTGTCGGCGCCAGTTCGCGTGCGATGGCAGCTCCGAGGCCGCGACTGGAACCGGTGATCAAGGCAGTAGGACGCATGGTGCGAGCCTATCGAGTGAGGATTGTTCGGCTAGACGAACTTGTGTATTTGTTTACCCACATATTAGAGTTCGACCATGACGACACGCGACGCGAAGAACTTCCGCCGCCTGGGAATTGCCGCCCTCGCCGCCCTGCTTCTGTCCAGCTGTTCTGCGGTGAGTTCTGGCTCCGACGACGACCGCCCGGTGGTGCTCACCACGTTCACCGTGCTGTCGGACATCGCCCAGAACGTTGCCGGCGATCATCTTCGCGTCGAGTCGATCACCAAGGCGGGGGCCGAAATTCACGGCTACGAGCCGACGCCCGGAGACATTCGGCGGGCGAGCGAAGCCGATCTGATCCTCGACAACGGCATGAACCTCGAGGCGTGGTTCGCGAAATTCGTCAACGGACTGGACGTGCCACACGTCGTGGTCAGCGACGGCGTCGAAGGCATTCCGATCGCCGGCGACGCGTATGCGGGCAAGCCCAATCCGCATGCATGGATGTCTCCGTTGAATACGCAGATCTACGTCGACAACATGGTGACTGCTTTCAGCGACCTCGACCCGGACAACGCCTCGGCATTTGCGGAGAACGGCGCGAAGTACAAGGCGGAACTGCAAGCAGTTCAGGACGGCCTGGTCAGTGGGCTGGCGGCATTGCCCGCAGGTCAGCGTGCACTCGTCAGTTGCGAGGGTGCGTTCTCCTATCTGGCCAGGGACGCGGGACTCAGCGAGGCGTACATCTGGCCGGTCAATGCCGAGCAGCAGGCGACGCCGCAGCAGATCATCGCCGCGATCGACTTCGTCCGAGCCAATTCCGTTCCCGCCGTCTTCTGCGAGTCGACGGTCTCGGATGCCCCCATGCAGCAGGTTGTCGGGGCGACCGGCGCGAAGTTCGGCGGAACGCTGTACGTCGATTCGCTGTCCGAAGCCGACGGTCCCGTGCCCACCTACCTGGACATGATTCGCCACGACACCGACGTCATCCTCGGCGGTCTGACCGGCGGTAAATCATGAACGATGCCATTCGCGTCGAAAACGTCAGCGTTCACTACGGCGAGGTCCACGCACTGGACCACGTCGATCTGACGTTGAACTCGGGTAGCGTCTGCGGACTGATCGGCATGAACGGTTCAGGAAAGTCGACTCTGTTCAAAGTGATCATGGGGATGATCAAGCCGGACAACGGTTCTGTGAGAATCGCCGGTCTCGACGCAGCCACTGCGCGCAAGAGCGGCCGCGTCGGATACGTGCCGCAGAGTGAAGACGTCGACTGGACCTTCCCGATCAGCGTCCGTGACGTCGTGATGATGGGCAGGTACGGCCACCTCGGATTCTTGCGACGTCCGCGGCGTGCAGATCGCGAGGCGGTGGCAGAGGCCCTCGAGCGGGTGGAACTCACCGAATTTGCGGATCGTCAGATCGGTCAGCTCTCGGGTGGTCAGAAGAAGCGCGCGTTCGTCGCACGCGGCATTGCTCAGGACGCGTCGATACTGTTGCTGGACGAGCCGTTTGCGGGCGTCGACAAGCGTTCCGAGGCAACGATTTCGATGCTGCTACGAGAGTTGGCTTCCGACGGCCGGTCGATCTTGGTCTCGACCCACGATCTCCACGCTGTGCCGAAACTCTGCGACGAGGCGGTACTGCTCATGCGCAAGGTCCTGGTGCATTCCGACCCGGACACCGTGCTGCAACCGGAAAACCTCGCCCTGGCTTTCGGTCTCGACGTGATGGACAGGACCTGATCGATGAACCTCGTAGAACTCCTACTTGATCCTCTCCAGTACGGATTCATGGTGCGCGCGTTGGCCGTTGCGGTTGTGGCAGCGGTTGTCTGCGCGGTGCTCAGTTGTTGGTTGGTGCTCATCGGGTGGTCGTTGATGGGCGACGCCGTCTCGCACGCCGTGCTGCCGGGTGTTGTCCTCGCTTACGTCGTCGGCGCTCCATTTGCGATCGGGGCCTTGATCTTCGGGTTGATCGCCGTAGCCCTGATCGGACTGATCCGTAACACCAGCCGCGTCAAGGAAGACGCCGCGATCGGTATCGTCTTCACGACTCTCTTTGCGTTCGGTTTGGTTCTCATCTCGGTGACCCCCAGCCAGACCGATCTCAACCACATCATTTTCGGCAACCTGCTGGGGGTGAGCTCGTCTGATCTTCTGCAGGTCGCGATACTCGGCGCGTTGGCGTTGAGCATTCTGTTGATCAAGCGTCGTGATCTGACGTTGTTCGCCTTCGACCCGATCCATGCGAACGCGATAGGTCTTTCGCCCAAGCGCCTGGGTGCGCTGCTACTCGGCGTCCTCGCGCTCACGTCCGTTGTGGCGTTGCAAGCCGTCGGCGTCGTGCTGGTGGTGGCGATGCTGATCATCCCCGGCGCGACGGCCTACCTCCTCACCGACAAGTTTTCGCGGATGCTGGTGATAGCTCCCGTCGTTTCCGCAGTCTGCGCGATTGCCGGTATCTACGTCAGCTACTACCTCGACACGGCTTCCGGTGGCATGGTCGTCATGACGCAGGGCATCGTGTTCGCTCTGGTGTACCTGTTCAGCCCGTCGCAAGGGGTGATCGCGAAATGGACTTCGCAGCGGCGTAGTACCCGAGCGGAGTACAGCGCCGCGGCGTACGAGCCTTCCTGATCGTTCGTCCAGTTAACAATCCGCTACCAAATCGGGTAGGTTCGTACGGGCATTCGTCACCACAACATTCCGGCCGCAACGATGCCGGCTGCAAGACGATCGGTGGTGACGCCTTGAACACCGATGGGTTCTTCGATGACGCAGTTCCGAGCGCGACGCACGTGGCTGGTTCTCGGCGTCGTTGTCGCGGTCATCGCTCTCGCCGGATCCGGGCTGCTCAGCCCACGAACTTCGGTTCTGGTGGACGATATCGCCCAGCTCGTCGGCGGAGCCACCGCAACTGCGGTCTGTTGGTGGACATCGCGGCGCTATCACGGCGTCGAGCGGCGTTGGCGAACTCTGATGGCTCTGGGTATGGCCGGCTGGACTCTCGGGATGTTCTTTTGGGCGTTCTACCGCTCGGTTCTCCACGTTCCACTTCCGTCGCCGTCGATCGCGGACATCGGTTTCTTCATGTTCCCGGTGTTCGCCGTGCCGGCGCTTCTGTCGTTGGTGCGTCAGTCGCCCCGGCGTGAGGCGATCGGTCCGATCCATCTCTGGCTCGTGCTGACGCTCGACGGTCTTGTCGTTGTCGGTGGATTGTTCATCCTCACGTGGACGACCGCCCTGGGCGCCGTCGTTCATACCGGTCCGACGGGATCTCTCGGGTTTCTTGTCGCGGTGATGTATCCGATCACCGACTTCGTTCTGATCGCCATGGTCTTGCTGATGGTCATCGGACCGAAGGCCGTAGCAGAGATCCGTGAACCGCTGACGTTCCTCGGGTGCGGGTTGGTGATGCTCTCCCTATCGGACAGCCTGTACGCGTACTTGGTGGCGATCGGCGCCGAGAGTATGCCGACCATCGCCGATGCCGGGTTCATCGCGGGGCCGCCGTTGATCGCCTTGGCGGCGCTGACGAAGCGAACCGAGCCTCGGAACCGCAACGCGCCGCAGCAGTGGCGAAGCGATCGGACTCAGTTGCTGCTGCCGTATCTGTTGATCGCGGTGATCGCGACGATCGTGACTGTTCAGGCGCTGATCGTCGGCAACCTCGATGCCGTGGTCGTGATACTCGGCGTCGGCGTGTTGGTTCTCGCGCTGGTGCGCCAAATACTCACGCTCCTCGAGAACGACGCGCTCCTTCAACAGATCTCCGCTGCCCAGGACGAGCTGAGGTACCGAGCACATCACGACCCACTCACCGAGCTTGCAAACCGGGCCGCGTTCGACGAACACTTTGCGAGCGCCATCGACGACTATCGCCAGACGAACTCCGATTGGGTGCTGATGCTTGTCGATCTGGACGACTTCAAACAGATCAACGATCGATACGGGCACCCGGCCGGCGACCGGTTACTGGTTGCTCTCACAGCACGTCTGCGCGAAGCGGTTCCCGAGGGTGCGTTTGTCGCTCGATTCGGTGGCGACGAGTTCACAGTGCTCCTGCAGGGCACGATCGACGACGCCGTCGTCGTGGCTCGCCGGATCGTCGACGCGCTCAGGTCCGATCAGACTGCAGACACATCGGTGTCGGTGGGTGCGAGCGTTGGTGTCGCGCATTTCGAGTCCGCGCAGTTCGAGTTCGGGGACGAACCGCTCAGCGCGCACACTCTTCTTCGCCAGGCCGATGCGGCGATGTACGAGGCGAAGAGAAGTGGGAAGGGCGCGGTCGTTGTCTACGGCGACCGTCGCAAATGGTTATCGCCGTAGTAGTGCGAAAATCGTTGCCGGTGAACCCGATCCGGCCTTGTTGATCGCACCACCGACAAGGATGCTAGCCCCGGTGGTTGGCAGGGCGGCAAGATTGTTCAAGTTCTCCAGGCTGATTCGATGCTTGTCGTACAGGATTGTCGAGACGGGGTAGGTTTCGTCGTTTCCGAGGTCGGGACCGAACGTGTCGGTTCCCAATGCTCCGCGGGTGCCCAAACGGCCGGTGTCTATCAGCCACCGCGCCGCGTCCACCGAGAAGCCGGGCTGGTGGGTGACGCCCTCGGCATCGGAGTTGGCATATTCTTCGCTACCCCAGCGCGATTCCCACCCGGTCCAGAGAACTACGGCCGCTCCATCGGGGATCTTGCCGTTGCGCGTTTCCCATTCCTGCAGGTCCGCGACCGTGAGCGCATAGTCCGAATCGGCGGCAGCCTTGTCCCGGATGTCGATCTTCACTGCGGGGAGGAAGAGGTCCGCCGGATCGAGTTGGTCGGCTGTGAGGCCGCCTTCCTGGAAGTGTGCGGGTGCGCCCCAATGCGTGCCCGTGTGCTCACCTTCCTTGACGTACTGGAGGTAGTAGCCGTCGTCTGCGATGGTGGCCGCTGTGTCGAGAGTGAACTCGGGGTCGCCTGGAAAAACCGGCGTCGTCGCCGGGTCGTTCACGTGTGAGAGCGAAACAACCGACAACTGTTCGTTCAACGGACTTGTTGCGTCTTGACTGCTTCCGGAACTGCTACCCATGTCGATCACCTGAGGTCCCGCTACCAGCGCCAGACCTGTGGCTGCGCGCTGAAGTAACTGCCGTCGTTTCATCGATCCCCCGCCAATTTGTCCGAATTGAGAGTGTTGCAATCACTTTCGCTCCTTGAACACTAGGACAGAACCTTAGGCTGCTGCGGACCATGACGACCACTCCACATCGCGGACAGCTATCACCTGTCCGTGCGGTCGGTGATCTACGTACTGCGGATACTTTGCGGCCAAAGCATCGATCGCGCTCTCGGACTCCTTGGTGCCGGGGTCGAGAACCTCCGCATGTCCGTCGACGCGGACCCACCAGAGCGCGGACCAGTCGTCGTCGTAATGATCGACCAGCAGGCTTGCGCGCCCCGTCTCGGTGATGTTCCGGAGCCTGCGAAGAGCGGTCGTGGTTTTCGGTTTGTGGTCGACACAGGAATAGACGGTGCCGCCGACCAAGACGAATACCAGCGGCACGATGTGCGGAACGCCGGCCGCATCTGCCGTTGCCAGGTGAGCCACCCGCGCGGCTTCAAATCGTGCTCTCGGGTCGTCCATATTCACAGCGTAAGGGGATCAAGGGTTGCCGCGAGCCGCTGCTGACGGAACAGTGGTCTCATGGAACCGGATGAAGCGCTTCGGGAGATCGCCTACTGGCTCGAACGATCACGCGCTGAAACGCACCGCGTCAAGGCCTATCGCCGAGCTGCGGAGGTCTTTTCAGGATTGTCCGACGAGCAGAAGGAGTCTCGCCGGAAAGCCGACAGTTGGAAGGCCCTCACCGGCATCGGGCCGAAGACTGCCACGATTATCGCTCAGTCGTACGACGGCATCCCCGAGTATCTCGAGGAACTGCGGGGGCAGGCTGAGCCCATCGGCGACAGCCCATTGCGACAAGCGCTGCGCGGCGACCTCCACACCCACTCCGACTGGTCCGATGGTGGAAGCCCCATCGAAGAAATGATGCGACGCGCAGCAGCACTCGGCCATGACTACTGCGCCCTCACCGACCATTCGCCTCGCCTCACAGTTGCCAACGGGTTGTCCGCGGAGCGCCTACGGTCTCAACTCGACGTGATAGCCGGGTTGAATGCCGAACTGGCGCCCTTCCGCATTCTCACGGGAATCGAGGTGGACATCCTCGAGGACGGTTCACTCGACCAGGATCCCGATCTGCTCGACGAACTCGACATCGTGGTGGCGAGCGTCCACTCCAAGCTGCGGTCCGAGCGTGAGGCGATGACCCGCAGAATGCTTGCTGCAGTGCGAAACCCGCGTGTCGATATTCTCGGACACTGCACCGGGCGTCTTGTCGAGGGTGCTCGCGGAACCCGGCCCGAGTCGCAGTTCGACGCGGAGAAAGTGTTCGAGGCCTGCCGCGAATCAGGCACAGCCGTTGAGATCAATTCCCGACCGGAGCGTCGTGACCCGCCTTCGCGTTTGATCGAGTTGGCCCGCGATCTCGATTGTCTTTTCTCCATCGACACTGACGCCCATGCCCCCGGTCAGCTGGCTTGGCAGGGCTACGGCTGTGACCGGGCCGAAAAGTGCGGCGTCGAAGCCGATCGGGTGATCAATACCTGGACCGCCGAAGATCTTTTGGAGTGGGCGGGCAATTGACGGTCTCGGCACGCGCGCTGCTGTCGGTGCCGTTGGTGGCGTCGCTTTGCCTGGTCACCGCTTGTTCGGCTCCGTTCTGGCGAGATTCGGTGTACTTCACACCTCCTGAGGCTCGGGTGTTCGAGACTGCCGACTGTCTCGGAATTGAAGTCGCATGGGGCCTGTTCGGTGTCGATCTGTATTCGCGTCCGAAACACGAAACAGGGTATCTTCCATCTGATTTCGATCCAGTGGCAGTATTTCGTTGCGAAGTCGGCGAAGATGCCTCCGGAGCGCTAACCGTCGACATGGTTCGACTCGAAGGTGACGTAGCCGCCGTCAAGGATGCATATCGTGTCGACTCCAAACGCTTTCCCGACAATGTCGTTGCGAGTTGTGTCACAAGCGAACTGGTTCCCGTCAAACTGTGGATGGCCAACAGCGCCGGACAAGTGATGTTTCCGGCCTGGCCGTCGAGTCCGTGCGGCTTTCAAGTCGGGCCTCTCGATTCGCTTCGATCTCTGCATGAAGTCGAACGTGTCCGAACTTCGTTGAGTCTTTCTCCGACGATGGCGAATTGCGATCGCTCGTCTGCCGTTCAATTCGACCGGACAGATGCCAGAGAAGTTGACAAGGCGCGCGAGCAGTTCGAGAGAGGCGAAGGCTATGACCCGCTAGACAATGAGCTGGCTACGCCTGTCGCTGATGCCGCAGGACTATCCGTGTGCCGGCATGAATCTCAGACAGACGTGGACGTTATTCGCCTGTCCGAAGCGGAGAGTCGAGACGTGGTTGCCGCCATAGCCGATGCTCCTATAGCTCAGCCTTGTGATCAGATCGCGACAGCGACAGCATCATCAACCCTCCTACGGGTTGACGGTTCGGGTGGTACTCCTGTGAGCGTGGAGTTGGATGGATGTCGCCGCGCCGCCCTTTCCGGCTATCGAAGCACGCCGGAATGGGTCACCGAGGCGTTTGCTCGGTGACCTCCGGGTTCAGATCCGCGTGGTGGAGCGGCGGGGTTTCCGGTCGGGGTCGATGCCCGGTGGTGGGATGAACCAGGGCAGGTGATCGGTGCCCATTCGGATTTCCCATTTGCCGGTGAATCCGGGTTTTCGGTGCATCAGGGTGTGGTGGGTTCGGCAGAGCAGGACCAGGTTGTCCATGACGGTTGGTCCTCCTTTGGCCCAGTGTTTGATGTGGTGGGCGTCGGTCCAGGCGGGGACGCAGTCGCAGCCGGGGAAGGCGCATCCTTTGTCGCGGGCGATCAGTGCGGTTCGTTGTGCCGCGGTGACAAGCCTTTTGAGTGGGGTGACATCGAGTGGGGCACCGTTTCCGTCGAGGAGGACGCTGGAGAGCATGCAGTCGCAGGCGATCATGCGGGTGCGGCCGACGCTCAGTGGTCCCATCCAGGGCATGTGGCCGACATCGAGATCTTGTTTGTCGAGATCGCGAAAGTCGAGATCGAGCATGCCGGGATCGTCGTCCTCGGACGGGGCAGGTGTTGAGCCATCACCCGTTGTGGCGCATTCACGGTGGTGGGCCAGGTCTTTGGCGTTGATGTGCACGTTCAGGTGTGGGCGTTGGCCGCCGTCGATGCCGGTGGCAGCGTTGTCGAGGTAGCGCCGGATGAGTTCTGCCATGGCGTCTGCGTTGCGTGTGGCGGCGGGTCGTTTGTCGGGTGTGCCGTCTTCGGCGGGGGTGGGCATGGAGAGGTTGGAGAGGGCGGAGAGAAGCATTTCGCCGGTCACTCCGTCGAAATCGCCTCGGACGGCGACTCTTCCGTTGAGGGTGGGGGAGATGCGCAGTTCGTTGCGGTCGGTGTCTTCGCTTGGTGGTGGGTCGTCGGATTCGAACATGTGCTCGAGGACGCTGATGGCGTAGCGCAGTTTGACGGTGGTTGCTTCGGTTCCGGATGCTGCGGCGAGGAGTGTGTCGCGGCAGTACGGTAGTGCGGCGTCGGGCATTGCCTTGGGTGGGGATTCGCAGAACGCCACGATCAGTGCTGCGTGCTCGAAAGTGAGGTCACCGGCATCGAATTGGTCTTCGATCTCGGGAAACGACCGTAGCGCTTTGCCCAGGGCTGCGATTCTTCTGCCGGTGGAGATCTGCAGCATGGTGTGGTTCGCGAGCCATTGTCCGGTGCCGCGGTAGCAGAGTACTTGTTCGTCCGGGTTCAACGTCAGGGTGTCGACAGCGGCCACTCGAATGGCTTCCAGGCGAAGGATTTCCGCTGACGCGGTGATGGCGATCTCGCGGACGTCGCTGGGGTGAAGCCGCCACAATCGTCCGCGCACACCCACGGCGGAGTTGTTGACCACGTCGGTGACGGCATCGTCGGTGATGTTGATCGTCATGAGAACCCCCCGTTCCACCTCCCATCATACTCGAACATACTTTCGAGTCAAGGGCTTTTTCGAGAAGGTGAGGTGGGCCCGGCCGTCGTGATTCTGTTGTTCGAGAGCAGATTCCGTCGCTAGAGCATCAGCGCCGGATCTGTAGTCAGTTCGATGTTCAGCCACGGTTCGTAGGGGAGATCGGCGAGGCTGGTGGCGAACGAGCGTCGTACTGCGTCTTCACCGTCGATGTCCCAGCTGTGTGGCGCGACCATGAACGTCGCTTCGACATACAGCTTGCGACCCACCTTGCTCATGGTGAGAGTCGGTTCGTCCAAGCCGAATTCGTCGCGGACGACGGCGATGGCTTCGTGCACGCGGGCCTGAACGTTTTCGCCGGGAGCACCTTCGAGGAGTTCGATCAGTGCGGTTCGCAGAAGTGCGTACGGTTGCGGGACCAGCATCGCGCAGCCGAGGAGGACCAAGACGGAGTCGACATATCGGTCGGCGTCGGAGAAATCGGTGCGGCCCAGGATCATTGCGACGACAGCACCGACCGCGACCAGCGCGCTGAAGGCAGCCGACGCTCCCCATTGCCTGGCTTCGGCGACGAGCAGATCAGATGTGCGGTCGACTTGTCCGACGTAGCGCCAGATGATGATCGACACCACTGCGCTGACAGCGCCGTATGCCACCAGAGACCCCGCGGTGACGTCGGCTCCGCCCGCGAGGATGACACGAACTGCCTCGACTGCGGCGTAGGCGAGCGTCGCCAGTAGTGCCATGCCCTGGACAGCGATGACGACCGGGATCAATGCCTCCTTTCCGAACGGGAAGCGTGCGGTGGGGCCCGAGTCGGCTATCCGCGAGACCCGCAGTGAGATCGCCGTCAACACCATTCCGATGAGGGCGTACACACCGTCGAGCAGGATCACCTGGGACTGCGAGATCCAGCCCCAGAATGCGGCGAGCACAGCCAACGCCGTTGCGACCACGAGCGAGTACCGCAGGGCCATGCGTTCGCGGGTAGCGCTGTCTTCCTTGGTGCCCATGAATTCCAAACCGCCTGTCCGTTTCGATATTCCTTCACGTAGGAATACCAGCAACGACGCGCAGGCACGGGATCAGTGGACCAATTGCGCTGCCAGATCGAGAAAGTCCTCGGCGTTGATGTCGAACTCGTCGGAGAAGGACACATCGGGATTGCCCCTGGCTCCGAATTCGAGTGGTCGAGCTATGAAGGCTGTGCGGAATCCGAGAGCTTTGGCCGCCCGGATGTCGTATTTGTGACTGGCAACCATCATGATCTCGGCCGGGTCGTACCCGAGATATCGAGCGGCCAGGTGGTAGATCTTCGGATCTGGTTTGAAGACGCCGGCCATTTCGGCAGTGAAGACGGCATGCCATGGCAGATTTCCGTGCCGGGAGATGCTGACTGCGGCATTCACGTCGGCGTTGGACAAGGCAGCGATTGTGTACTGCTGGCGCAGGGTTGTCAGGCCGGCGACAGTGTCGGGCCACGGGTCCAGGAATTTCCAGGCGGTGGTGAGTTCTTCCTGTTCGGCATCGGAAAGTTCGATGCTCTCGCGGGCCAACAGCTTGCGCAGAGCCTCGCGGTACACCGAATGTACTGTCACCCATTCGCCTGTGGAGTCGTCGGCCTCGGAGGTGTTCGCGAAGTACTCAGCGCGCCAGAGATTGACGAATCTTGGCCAGTCCACGTCGGCGTCGGTGATTCGACGGGCCTCTCGGCACAGTGTGCTGTGAAAATCGGTCGCTGTGCCCTGGACGTCGAACAGCAGTGCTTTGATCTTCTCGCGCACTAGGCCTCCACTCCGAGATCACCTGACGGACTTCCTTCATTATTGCGGCTGCAGCGCCGGATTCGTGCTCGGTGAGCGCAAAGGCTCGACGCGTCGCAAAATAGACATCTATGGCCGACCGCGGATTTACCCCGACTCAGCTCGCCGCCCGAGCTGCCTACTTGCTGCGCGGAAACGACCTGGGCACGATGACCAGCGCTGCCCCGAAGCTGTATCCCCACATGTGGAGCTGGGACGCCGCGTTCGTGGCGGTAGGTCTGGCGCCGCTCAGCGTCGAACGGGCGGTAGTAGAGCTCGATACCTTGCTCTCGGCTCAGTGGAAGAACGGAATGATTCCGCACATCGTGTTCGCGAACGGTGTCGACGGCTACTTCCCCGGCCCGACGCGGTGGGATGTCAATGCGTTGGCAGCGCATGCTCCTTTGGGTACCGCTACATCGGGAATCACCCAACCCCCCGTTCACGCGATCGCGGTGCAGCGGATTCTCGATCATTCGCGTCGGCACGGACGTACGACGCGTGCGGTCGCGGAAGAGTTCCTCGACCGGCGCTGGAGCGATCTGGTTCGGTGGCACCGGTGGTTGGCGGAGGCCCGCGATCTCGACGGCAACGGCCGTATCGCGCTCTATCACGGGTGGGAATCTGGGATGGACAACTCTCCGCGGTGGGATCTGGCGTACGCGAATGTTGTTGCGGGACAAGTTCCTGCGTATCAGCGTGCTGATCTCGCTGTGGTGACGGACCTGTCTCAGCGGCCCACGGATAACGAATACGACCGCTACCTTTGGCTTCTCGAAGAGATGAAGGCCGTGCGGTACGAGGATTCTCAACTCGCCACTGCCATGAGTTTTGCCGTCGAGGACGTGTTTGTCAGTGCGGTTTTCTCGATGGCATGCGACGTCTTGGCAACTATCGGTGAGGAGCATTCGCGGCCGAACTCCGACG
Organism: Rhodococcus qingshengii JCM 15477; assembly: GCF_023221595.1. Classification (NCBI taxonomy): domain Bacteria; kingdom Bacillati; phylum Actinomycetota; class Actinomycetes; order Mycobacteriales; family Nocardiaceae; genus Rhodococcus; species Rhodococcus qingshengii. The sequence goes on along the minus strand of NZ_CP096563.1, from coordinate 6,330,807 downwards.
TCCGTGATCTGCGCGGTTGGGCAGATCGATTCCGGCAGGGCGTGATTGCCACCACCGATGAACGATCAGGTGCAGCAAAGGATTTCGATCTTCGCACCGGGCGATGGGTTCATACCGAGACCATCGCGATGTTTGCGCCGTTGCTGTGCGGCGGCCTGAGCCGCGATGCCGAGCGCGCTCTGTTGCGCACTTTCGAGGGGCCCAAATTCTGTGGTCACCCGGACATGCGGTTTGCTGTCCCACCGTCGACGTCTCCGGTTTCCGGCGATTTCCGCCCGCGGGAGTATTGGCGTGGCCCGGTGTGGCCGGTGATCACGTGGTTGTTCTCGTGGGCGTTCGCGCGTCGGGGGTGGGCCGAGAGATCGCACGTGTTGCGTTCGGAGGGTTTGCGGCAGGCCAGCGATGGCAGTTTTGCCGAATACTACGAGCCTTTCACCGGTGAGCCGCTGGGCAGTATGCAACAGTCGTGGACCGCTGCGGCTGTTCTCGATTGGCTCGGTTGAGTGAACATTCCTTGAATTAGGGGACAAAACGGACTAGTCGACCTTAGTCTCGGGAAATGGTCGAGCGACGGATCGTCAGGACACTGGGCAAGCTCACCCCGATCGCGATGGCAGCTGCCATCGCGATCACGGCACCTGGCCTCGCCGCTGCCGACGCTCCCCGTGGCCCGGACGTCTCTTCGTGGCAACACGTGGACGGAACCGGAATCGACTGGTTCCAGGTCAAGGCGTCAGGGCACGAGTTCGCGATGGTCAAGGCCACCGAGTCGCTCAACTACGTCAATCCGTACTTCATCCAGGATTGCCTGGTCATGCGTGCTGCCGGCGTCTCGCGCGGGGCCTACCACTACGCAGACGTTCGCCAGTCCCCCGAAGCCCAGGCCGCCTTCTATTCGGCGATCGTCCTGGGTATCAACGGACCTGGTGACCTCCCGCCCGTTCTGGATCTCGAGGACGCGAAGGGACTGCCCGCCGGGCAGGTCATCGACTGGACTCATCGCTACTTGAATACAGTCCAGACACTCACCGGGCGGCAGCCCATCATTTACACGTATCCCAACTTCTGGCGTACTCAGATGGCCAACACCACCGAGTTCAACCACTACCCGCTGTGGATCGCCGATTACAACGGGCAGAACGCACCGGGGCCGCTACCCGGCGGTTGGTCCAACTGGACTTTCTGGCAGTACACCAGCACCGGACGCATCCCCGGAATCACCGGAAACACAGATATCAACGTCTACAGCGGAGCCCAGGGCGATTTCGATCGCTACGCCAACAGTGTGGGGTTCGGCAGCAGCTAGGTTGCGGCGGGGCCTTTGGCTCCGTGGTGCCCGGTTCGGGCCCTTTCGCCCTCGATGCATTTGCCTCGAGGTACGCGGAAGGGCCCTTTTTGGCACTCTTGTGACGCTTGGCTGGTTAGTCCGGTTGTTGCTCGTCAGTTACGAGAATTCTGCCGGGCGGTAGCCACGGTCGCTGAACTTTCGACTAGCTGAGCAGGATCAGAAAATAGCTATGGCAGAAAATGAGCAGAACTGCTCTGCCTGAAAAGCTACAAAACGGACTTGAAGTTGGGTTTGAATCGAAGGCGGCCGCCCGGTTTCGGGCGAAGTTGGTGCCTCGCAATCCAATTATCGGAGCCTCGGGATGCTTCGTTACCGGCAGCCGTCGCTGAGTGCGGTCTGGATCAATTCGATCAATTTCGACGTGCTCGCACGGGTGATCGGACTCCATTCAGGACGGGGTTTCCGACCGTCGTTCGAGGGTCTGTGGCGCATCCAACAGGCCTTATCCATATTGGGCATTTGTCCAGATTCCGTACCTTCCTTGAGGTTGGTCGTCACCCGATCTGGTCAGCGGAAACGTTGAATGTCATCGCGTTCGCCGCGGTGCCGCACTCCGAGGGCTGAATTGTCCGCTCGGACAACACTGCTCCTCGAAGCTTGTCCGATCTACGAACAAAAACGTCGATCGGTCTGCTTTGTCCGACTTTCGATGGGCAAGATCCCGGTTATCTGTTATCTTGTTTCTGATAACTGGAAGGTTGCTCTCGATTTGCGCGGATTTCGAGGGCCAAGGTCCTGTTCAGGACGGCTCTTCCAACACGCAGGTGTTTCCGAAGAGGAGCTCGAATGACAGGACCGGCAACAGCGTCCGGTGTGAGGTCGATCAGCCGAAAACAGGCGCATCGACCCGAACCAACCGATCAACCGGGAGTTCGCGCCAGCGCTCTCGCATCTCCGTCCATCGAACATCGATCAGGCACATCCTGGGGAGTAAGAAATGCCTAACGACATACCGCCGACAAGGTCGGCCATATTCACCGCAGGGCTCCCGCCCTGGGTGCGAGCGTGGACGGTGGTATGGACCGCCATCGCGATGATTCTCGGTATCTCCGGCGCGACGGCAGTGGTTGCGTCAGCGCAGCCGGCCGCGACGCTCGGCGGCCCCGTTCAGGCTCAGGCGCCGGCTCGCGCCGCTGTTCTTCCGGATGAACAGCCTGCAAAAGGCTGCGCATTCAGCGCCCCCGGCACCGGTCCGTTCTCGCAGAACATCTGCTGGATCGATATGTCGACGCTCGATGCGGCAACGGCTGCTTCTGCGGCAGGGCAGTCGATGGAAATCCAGCTCACCGACGGTTACAAGATCAACTTCAAGGCTTTCCTCACCGACTCGGTAGCGGGAAAGACACACCAGGGGATCGAAACGAAGGCATTTCCCACGTTGCACTATGCAGCGTTGGGAACTTCCGCGTACACGGGTGTGCCGACGACGATCAAGCCGGCGATCTACCAAACCTCAGCCACCGCTGGTCAGTCCGGTGGAACAGTCTCGCTGAAGAACATCGTGATGACGGGGCCGAATGGCGCCGTCAACAACTACGGGCTCGTAGCAGCCGACGCCGAGTCGACAGACGCGAATATCAATACTACGAACGACCGTGAATTCCTCACTTTCAATTCGGACAAGCCTCTACGGCAGATCGCACGTACCGTCGGTGACGACAGTGATCCTGCCTACCCCGGAATTCGGGCCTGTGACGGTGGGCTGACGGGTATGCCAGCCAATACCGTCCGATGCGATTCGTGGAACAACGTCAATGGCCAGGGGCGCACGCCCGGAACGCTGGTCGTTGCATCGACTGCTCCGACAAGTTTCGCAGCCACTTTCGGAAATACCGTTCAGGCGACCTCGCGTCAGGGCCTGGCGTTCGGTGTGCTGCTGTCGAAGGTCAAGATCGACAAGGACCTCACGCGCGTCACCCCCGGTGACGATTTCACTATCGGCATGAGCACCGGACACCACGCTGATGCAGGCGCCGCTGCAGCAACCGAGATCAAGAGCACCACGACCGGTGCGACTGATACGACGGCATCGACTGGCTGGCGGACGCTCCTCGCAGATACCACGCCCACCCCTGTCACGTTCTGGGAGAAGCCAACTACCTCGGCGACCAAGACCGCGAACTATGCGACATCGTGGGATTGCCAGGTAAACGGCGTGACCCAGGCCCTCAGGGTCGGTGACGTTGCGCAGGCAGCACTTACACCGGGTGACAACGTGTATTGCAAGGTCAAGAACACCCCGGTTCTCGTGAAGAAGTCGTCGTCACCACCTACCGGTGAGACGGTCAATATCGGCCAATCAATCACCTACACTCTGAATTTCGAGAATCCGGGCACTGCGCCGGCAACGATCGACTACACGGACTACCTCGCCGACGTCATTGATGACGGAACAGTTGCGGTCGGTGCTGCAACCGGCGGACTCACCGCCGCATTGAACGGCGCCGACAAGATCAAGGTCGGCGGCACGTTGCCGGCCGGCGGCAAGGGGACAGTCACATACACCGTCACTGTCAAAGACGGCGGCAACAAAGTTCTGAACAACTATCTGGTTCCGGGGACTACAACTCCCCCCACAACATGTGATCCTGCAACCAATCTCTGCACGACGCATCCCATGCCTGGTTTCACGCTGACCAAGACGGCTGATCCGGTTTCCGGTTCGACGGTTCAGGCCGGCGACACCATTACGTACACCGTCACCGGTGCCAACACCGGCAAGACGGCCCTGACTCCCGCGACGATCAAAGACGATCTGAGTGCGGTTCTCAACAATGCTGCTGTCGTACCGGGCTCGCTGAAGGCGACCATCGACGGTGCTCCTGTTGCTGCTCCGACTCTGTCGGGCAGCACTTTGTCGTGGTCCGCGAATCTCCCGGCCGGTAAGTCTGTTGTTCTGACATACCAGGTGAAGGTCAATGCCGGCGTTGTCGCGGGAACGGTTCTGAACAACAAAGTCACCGGTACAGCGAAGCCGCCGACCGGTCCGGACATCACTCCTCCTCCGGTGGAAACGAATCACTCGGTTCCAGGTTTTACGCTGGCGAAGACTGCCGATCCGATCTCCGGTTCGACGGTTCAGGCCGGCGAGTCGATCAAGTACACCGTCACCGGCACCAACACCGGCAAGACGAAGCTTGATCCGGTACAGATCAATGACGATCTGGGTGCGGTCCTCAATAATGCTGCTGTCGTTCCTGGTTCGCTGAAGGCGACCATTGACGGAGCTTCCGTGGCTGTTCCGACTTTGTCGGGTACGACGCTCTCGTGGACTGGCGTTCTCGAAGCCGGCAAGTCGGTTGTCCTGACCTACGAGGTGAAGGTCAACGACGGTGTCGCTGCGGGTACGGTCTTGAACAACAAGGTCACGGGTACTGCGAAGCCGCCGACCGGTCCGGATATCACTCCGCCGCCGGTTGAGACGAATCACTCGGTTCCCGGTTTCACTGTCGCGAAGACTGCGGATCCTGCGTCGGGTACCGGCGTCAATGCTGGTCAGACGATCACGTATACGGTGACCGGTACGAACACCGGTAAGACGACGCTCAATCCTGTTGTGTTGACTGATGATTTATCGAAGGTTCTCGACAACGCGACGTTGGTGGACGGTTCGCTGAAGGCGACAGTCGACGGTGCTGCTGCCGCTGCTCCGACGCTCTCGGGGACGGCGCTCTCGTGGACTGGTGTTCTGGAGCCGGGTAAGTCTGTTGTTTTGACTTATCAGGTGAAGGTCAATGCCGGTGTTGCCGGTGGCACGTTGATCAACAACAAGGTCACCGGTACTGCGAAGCCGCCGACGGGTCCGGAGATCACTCCTCCGCCCGTGACGACGGAGCATCCGGTTCTGTCTCCGAAGATTGCTGTGGTGAAGTCTTCTGATCCGGTGTCGGGTTCGAATGTTGTTGCCGGTCAGGACATCAAGTACACGCTTTCGTTCTCGAACACCGGTAACGGTGCGGGTGAGGTGGCGTACTTCGATGATTTGCGTCAGGTTGTGGACAAGGGTGCATTGAGTGGTTTGGCTGCTGATGCTCCGTTGGTTGCGACGATGGTCGGCAGTGATGGTTTCTCGGTGACGGGGACCTTGGCGGCCGGCGAAACGAAGACGGTGACGTATTCGGTGAAGGTCAATGCCGATGTGGTCGGTGGGGTTTTCGTGAACAACTTCGTTGTTCCGGGGACGACTCCGCCGGTTGATCCTCCGGAGGTGTGTGATCCGGTGACGCAGCTGTGCACGACGCATCCGGTGGTGTCTCCGAAGATTGCTGTGGTGAAGTCTTCTGATCCGGTGTCGGGTTCGAATGTTGTTGCCGGTCAGGACATCAAGTACACGCTTTCGTTCTCGAACACCGGTAACGGTGCGGGTGAGGTGGCGTACTTCGATGATTTGCGTCAGGTTGTGGACAAGGGTGCATTGAGTGGTTTGGCTGCTGATGCTCCGTTGGTTGCGACGATGGTCGGCAGTGATGGTTTCTCGGTGACGGGGACCTTGGCGGCCGGCGAAACGAAGACGGTGACGTATTCGGTGAAGGTCAATGCCGATGTGGTCGGTGGGGTTTTCGTGAACAACTTCGTTGTTCCGGGGACGACTCCGCCGGTTGATCCTCCGGAGGTGTGTGATCCGGTGACGCAGCTGTGCACGACGCATCCGGTGAAGGTTCCGGGGTTCACGGTCGCGAAGGCTGCGGATCCGGTGTCGGGTACCAATGTTGCTGCGGGTCAGACGATCACGTATACGGTGACCGGTTCCAACACGGGTAACACGACTCTTGATCCGGTGGTGTTGACCGATGATCTGTCGAAGGTTCTCGACAACGCGACGTTGGTGGACGGTTCGCTCAAGGCAACGGTTGACGGTGTCGACGGTGCTGCTCCGACCCTGTCGGGCACCACGCTCACCTGGACCGGTGCATTGGAAGCCGGTAAGTCGGTTGTCCTGACCTACCAGGTGAAGATCAACGACGGTGTCGCCGGCGGCACGTTGATCAACAACAAGGTCACCGGTACTGCGAACCCGCCGACCGGTCCGGAGATCACTCCTCCGCCGGTGACGACCGAACACCCGGTGAAGGTTCCGGGGTTCACGGTCGCGAAGGCTGCGGATCCGGTGTCGGGTACCAATGTTGCTGCGGGTCAGACGATCACGTACACGGTGACCGGTTCCAACACGGGTAACACGACTCTTGATCCGGTGGTGTTGACCGATGATCTGTCGAAGGTTCTCGACAACGCGACGTTGGTGGACGGTTCGCTCAAGGCAACGGTTGACGGTGTCGACGGTGCTGCTCCGACCCTGTCGGGCACCACGCTCACCTGGACCGGTGCATTGGAAGCCGGTAAGTCGGTTGTCCTGACCTACCAGGTGAAGATCAACGACGGTGTCGCCGGCGGGGTTCTGATCAACAACAAGGTCACCGGTACTGCGAAGCCGCCGACGGGTCCGGAGATCACTCCTCCGCCGGTGACGACCGAACACCCGGTGGTGTCTCCGAAGATCGCTGTGGTGAAGTCTTCTGATCCGGTGTCGGGTTCGAATGTTGTTGCCGGTCAGGACATCAAGTACACGCTTTCGTTCTCGAACACCGGTAACGGTGCGGGTGAGGTGGCGTACTTCGATGATTTGCGTCAGGTTGTGGACAAGGGTGCATTGAGTGGTCTGGCTGCTGATGCTCCGTTGGTTGCGACGATGGTCGGCACGGATGGTTTCTCGGTGACGGGAACCTTGGCGGCCGGCGAAACGAAGACGGTGACGTATTCGGTGAAGGTCAATGCCGATGTGGTCGGTGGGGTGTTCGTGAACAACTTCGTTGTTCCGGGGACGACTCCGCCGGTTGATCCTCCGGAGGTGTGTGATCCGGTGACGCAGCTGTGCACGACGCATCCGGTGGTCTCTCCGAAGATTGCTGTGGTGAAGTCTTCTGATCCGGTTTCGGGTTCGAATGTTGTTGCCGGTCAGGACATCAAGTACACGCTTTCGTTCTCGAACACCGGTAACGGTGCGGGTGAGGTGGCGTACTTCGATGATTTGCGTCAGGTTGTGGACAAGGGTGCATTGAGTGGTTTGGCTGCTGATGCTCCGTTGGTTGCGACGATGGTCGGCAGTGATGGTTTCTCGGTGACGGGAACCTTGGCGGCCGGCGAGAGCAAGACGGTGACGTATTCGGTGAAGGTCAATGCCGATGTGGTCGGTGGGGTGTTCGTGAACAACTTCGTTGTTCCGGGGACGACTCCGCCGGTTGATCCTCCGGAGGTGTGTGATCCGGTGACGCAGCTGTGCACGACGCATCCGGTGAAGGTTCCGGGGTTCACGGTCGCGAAGGCTGCGGATCCGGTGTCGGGTACCAATGTTGCTGCGGGTCAGACGATCACGTATACGGTGACGGGTGCGAATACGGGTAACACGACTCTTGATCCGGTGGTGTTGACCGATGATCTGTCGAAGGTTCTCGACAACGCGACGTTGGTGGACGGTTCGCTGAAGGCGACTGTTGACGGTGTCGACGGTGCTGCTCCGACCCTGTCGGGCACCACGCTCACCTGGACCGGTGCATTGGAAGCCGGTAAGTCGGTTGTCCTGACCTACCAGGTGAAGATCAACGACGGTGTCGCCGGCGGGGTTCTGATCAACAACAAGGTCACCGGTACTGCGAAGCCGCCGACGGGTCCGGAGATCACTCCTCCGCCGGTGACGACCGAACACCCGGTGGATGGCACACCCGCGATCGAGGTACTGAAGTCCTCTGTTCCGTCCACCACGAACCGTGTGGTTGGCGGCCAGGAGATCACGTACACGCTCACGTTCAAGAATGTGGGCACCGCGGATGGTGAGATCAGTTTCTACGACGATCTGACCGATGTTCTCGACGATGCAGTAATGACGAAGGATCCGGCTACCACTTCCACGCTGGTTGTTTCGGGTGTCGTCGACAACGTCTTCACGGTCACCGGCAAGCTGGCCAAGGGTGAGAGCGCGACCGTGACGTACACCGTCAAGGTCAATCCTGAGATCGGAACGTTGTCAGGTCCCGGATTCACTCCGGGTGTCCTGAACAACTACCTGGTGGTTGGTGGCGAGAACCCGCCAGTGGACTGTGTCCCGGGCGACGCTCTCTGCACCGAACACCCGATAGACCCGCCGGAGACCACCACTACGGTGCCGCCGACGACCACCACGACGCCGCCGGTCACGACGGAGCCCTGTGTTCCTCCGACGACGACCACGCGGATGGTTCCGACGACAACGGTTGCGACGACGACGGCTAGCGCGATCACTGCCGGTGACGCTGATGTGACCGGTACGGAGGAATCCACCACCACGGAGGAGACCACCACAGAGGAGACCACGACAGAAGAAGTTGTCGCGGAGGAGATTGTGGATCCGTGTGGCGTGACGACAACGACGCCGCCGACGACAACGCTGCCGGTCACGACAGTTCCGCCGACCACGACGGTTCCGAACACGACGGTGCCGGTTACACCGACGATCATCATTCCCCCGATCGTCGTTGTGCCTCCGATCGTCGTACCGCCGACGGTTCCGGGTCAGCCGGTTCCGAGCACGGTTCCGGGACAGCCGAAGCCGCCGACAGCAAACCCGGGTCAGCCGGGTCAGCCGAAGCCGTCTGCTCCTCAGGGCGGGACGATCAACTCGGGTGGTGGCGCTGGTGAGAGTGGCGTGAACACCGGGTTGCTCGCAGCAGGTGGATTGGTTCTGCTGCTGGCGCTGGGAACGGGTGTTGTTCTCCTGACGCGTAAGCGTCGCGAGGACGGTGACAACTGATTCTCTTGAGAATCTGAGGTAAACGACGTGGGGCAGATCGCAGAGTATGCGATCTGCCCCACGTCGTTTTCATGTGTGTTACGAGCCGAGCCGAGATCCGTCCTTCTTCCAGGCTGCAACTACCGACGGGCGAGGCTGGGAAGAACCACCGTCTGGCCAATGGGATGCGGGGCTTTCGATGCTGGCGTCGTCGGTCTCGCCGGGGTGCTGGACGCAGACGATGACGCGCTTCTCGTCCACGATGGGGCCGCAGGTTTCGGCGCCGACGGGAACGGTGAGGAACTGCTTTGTCTCACCGCGGTTTTCGCCTTCGAGGACAACGCTGAACAGCCCGTCGTTGGACTTGAGTGCGTTGCCGTCGGTGGAGATCCACAGATTGCCGTGCGGGTCGAAGGCAAGGTTGTCCGGGCATGAGATGGGGCTGACCTTGCCCTTGTCGAACCCGCCGAAGTAAGTATCGGCTGTGGCCGGATCTCCGCAGACGAGAAGAAGATTCCAGCCGAAGGTGGTGCCGGCGTGGTCGTCGGCGATTTCGAGGACCTGGCCGTTCTTGTTGTTGTTCCTCGGGTTCGCCTCGTCGGCCGCGGCGCCGCCGTCGACTCCGCGCTTGGTGTTGTTGGTCAGCGCGACGTAAACCTTGCCGCTCTTCGGGTTTGCCTCGAAGTCCTCGGGGCGGTCCATCTTCGTTGCCCCGACCTTGTCGCCGGCCTGGCGGGTGAAGACAGCTACCTCTTCGGCACTCATGCCGTCGACCAGCGATTCGCCCTTGCCGTCTTCGCCGGTGCGCAGGATGGCTACCCACTCGCCGGTTCCGTCGAACTTACCGTCCGACGGAAGTTTGCCGCTGCCGTCGATCTCGCCGGCGGAGTTTCCGCTGAGCTTTGCGACGTACAGTGTTCCGGCGTCGAGCAGAGTCATGTTGTGGCGCATGGCTGCTTGACTCTTGCCGTCCTGCATCTTTCGGCTGGAGACGAACTTGTACATGTAGTCGAAGCGCTCGTCGTCGCCGCTGTAGGCGACGACGGTGCCGTCCGACGTGATGTAAATGGTGGCGGCTTCGTGCTTGAAACGTCCGAGCGCTGTGTGCTTGATCGGAGTCGACGACGGATCCCAGGGATCGATCTCGACGACGTATCCGAATCGGTTGACCTCGTTGGGTTCTGCGACCAGATCGAACCGCTTGTCGAAGCGTTCCCACTTGCGCTCGGAAGCGGCACCGGCAAGACCGTAGCGCTTCAGCCGTGCTGCCACCGTGGGATCGGTGACACCCTCGGCGTTCGCGAAGTACTGGTTGAAGTTCTCTTCGCCGGAAAGCACTGTGCCCCAGGGGGTGACGCCGCCGGCGCAATTGTTGAGGGTGCCGAGCACTTTGGTTCCCGTGGGATCGGCACTCGTCTTGAGGAAGTCGCTACCTGCAGCGGGGCCGGTCACGACAAATTCCGTGGTTCCGGTGATGCGGCGGTTGTTCGATCCGATCTCCGGTACGAGCTTGCCGTTGTCGGATTCGCCCTTGACCTGGACGACCGACAGTCCGTGGCTGGCGAGGCCGATCTTGAACTGCTCCTCGGTCGGGTTCTCCGCATCGTAGCCGCGGAACATCGCCGGCTCGGTGGAGTATTCGTGATTGACCACGAGTAGGTAGGTGTTGGGCTGCCCGTCGACCGGGAGCAATCCGGCGAAGTCGTTGTTGAATCCGAACTGCAGTTCCTGCGCTGCCGCAGTCTGCTTGTCGAAGTCGAAAGCCGGGGCGCCGGCGAGAACGGCGTCACCCCAGCGAATCACGACGGCTTGATCGTATCCGTCAGGGACGGTGACCTTGTCTTCCTTGTTGGGCGCGACAGCGCTGAAGTTCGTCCCCGTTGGTGTCGATCCGCCGCTGCTGCCGCTCGTCGAACCGGTTCCCGGTTCCGCACTTGCGGATTCGTCCGAACACGCGACGAGGGCGCTGCCCGCTCCCACCGCGAGGACTGCCATGCCGCTGCCCCGGAGCAAGCCGCGACGACTCAGCGCTGTGCGTGCGATGTCGCGGAAGTACTCGCCGCCCGAGGTGTTGGGGACCTCGTGAGAGCACGCGTTTCCGCACTTGTACTGGCAGGTGATCGACGCGCGCGCAGACACGCCGTCGTGTTTGACGAACAAGGCCAAAGGCTTGATAGCCACCGTGAACTCCCGAGATTCGATGTACGGACTTCGGGAACCGTAGAAGCTCTAAGCAAGGGTAAAGGAACGTAAAAATGAACGGCAAAACAACGAGGTGACCCTTACCCGCGGTTTACGACGCGTCCCCGCGGGGACGTCGCATGACATTTGTCATCGCTGATCCGTGACGGTGTCACCGCAGGTGATGACGCAGTGCACTGTTTTCGGCTCTGACTTCCCGCGAAGCTTGGATGCATGAGAGAACCACATGAGGGAAGCCTCCTGACGGACCTGATGGACATCGGACCCGCACCCACGATGGGCCGCGAACTTGTTGTGATCGTCGTGAATATTGCGATCATCGGAGTGCTGTTCGCGATCATCGGCTCCAATCCCGTGTTCTGGATTCTTGTTGCCGCTCTCGCTGTCTATGCGGGTATCCGATTCGTGATCGGACTGCGCGGCTGGAACCGAGCGGAGGCGCAGCGATGAAGGGCGATCCCGTGATCGACGTAGTCGGAATGTCGCGGCGTTACGGCTCCGGTAAGGAGGCGTTCGATGCTGTTCGCAATCTGGATCTGAGTGTTCAGGAAGGCGAGCTGTTCGGCCTCCTCGGAACCAATGGTGCCGGCAAGACATCCACCCTCGAAGTGATTCAGGGTCTTTCACGAGCCAGTGCCGGAACGGTGCGCGTTCTGGGCATGGATCCGGTGCGCAACCGCAAGCAGATTCGCCCGTCGCTTGGCATCATGCTCCAGAAGGGTGGCTTGCCCCAAGACCTGACTGCTCGTGAGAGTTTGGCGATGTGGGCCGGAACCTGCTCGAATCCGCTGCCCGTGGACGAGGTGCTCGAGCGCGTGGACATGCGTGACCGTGGTGATACCCGCGTGAAGTTCCTCTCGGGAGGTGAGGCGCGGCGACTGGATCTGGCGTGCGCGATCATCGGCCGGCCACTCGTCCTGTTTCTCGACGAGCCGACTACTGGTTTGGATCCCGAAAGTCGACGTAACACTTGGCAATTGATCGCTGACTTGAAAGCGTCGGGCGTCACCATCATGTTGACGACGCATTACCTGGACGAAGCCGAGTCCCTGTGCGACCAGTTGGCGATCATGCACCGAGGATCGGTGGTGCGCAGCGGAACCGTGGCGGACGTCGTCGCGGATCATCCTGCCCAGATCAAACTGCACCGTCCCGGTCTTCCGCTCCCGGCCCTGGCCGGCGCGGAGGTACGCGTCGAAAACGATCTGGTGGTGATCACCACTCGCACAGTGCAGGAGACGCTGACGGAACTGCTGCTGTGGGCACAGCACAACAACATCCTGCTGACCGGCCTGGATGCCCGCGCGGCATCCCTGGAGACCGTATTCCTCTCCATTGCAGACCAATTCGATCATCACGCAACTCTCGAAGGAGCGTCAGCATGAACCGCATAGCAACCCTGTCTCGTTCGGAGTTCACGCTCCTGGGACGAAATCGACTGTTGCTCTTCAACGCAATCGTCCTCCCGTTGATCTTTCCCGTGGGGATGCTGTACCTGTCGCGCGATGGCGGGTTGTCCGACAAGTCGGTGTCGGCAGGCCTCGAGGTGTTTGCACTCTTCCTGCTCGTGTTCGTGGTCTTCTACAACCTCCTGTCGGTGTACGCGACGCGTCGTGACGAGTTGGTTCTCAAGCGACTACGGACAGGGGAATGCAGCGACGCCGAGATCCTCGCGGGCCCGGCAGTGCCGTCGTGGGTTCTCACCGGCCTGTTGACGGTGGTGATCGGAATCGCCGTGATGGTTCTGGGCGGTAGTGCTCCGGTCAATCCGGTCCTGGTGCTGGTCGCGGTGATCGGCGGCGCCGCGCTCTTCACGGCGCTGGCGTTGATCACTTCGGCTGTCACGCGAAATGCAGAGGCGGCGCAGATCACCTGCATGCCGATTCTGATTCTGGCGACGGCAGGTATGTCCTCGATCAGGAATGTCGTGCCGGACAACGTTGCTCGCATTCTCGATTTCACTCCGCTGGCCGCAGTAGTGGACCTTCTCAATCTCGGATGGCTGGGGCGGACCACTGGCGAACTGGCTGATCTGGGCGATGCGCCCGGTGCGGCAGCGGGATTTGTCGACACCTTCGGTTCGGCTGCGCAACCGCTGTTGGTCATGCTGGCGTGGATCGTCGGTTCGGTTCTGATCGCGAACGTCCACTTCCGCTGGGAACCGCGTTCGTAGAACTCTGAGAAGCGTTCGTAGAACTCTGAGAAGGTAGTGGGCATGATCGCGCAGAACTTCGGACGCTGGAATCCGAGACGGACGTGGCGAACCGCGTCGAACGTCGACAAGGTTCGCCTCTACACGCGGCAATCGTTCATCATGGTCGCAGTGGTTTTCGGTGGCTTCGGTGCGGTCACCGAGGTCGTTGCGGATCGGTACCTGTCGGGTGTCTTCCTCGGAATCAGTGCCGTTGCGTGCGTCATCGCCGTGTCTCGGATGCCTGATCTGGGCGGAGTCGTGGCCAAGCCCGTCCAGATTCCTCTTGCCGTGATGACGTTGTCGGCGTTCTGCTCGGCGGGAATTGCCTTGGGAAGCAATGGCGAGAACGGCCCGTACTTCTGGCTGGCGGCAATCCTTGTCGTGCCCCTTGCGGGGTTGACGTCGTTGCGCTGGCTGATCGTGGGCTCGGTGGCCGCCGGGGTTGTACTGGGACTGCTTGCGGGTCCGGAAAGCGGCGTGTCCGTCGGAATCGTCGCCGCCTTCATGGGGCTGACCGTCTACATGTCGGTGTGGCTGCTGCGGATGGTCACCGAATTGGACGAGGCACGCGGAGCCGCTGCCGCTCTGTCCGTCGCCGAGGAACGGTTGCGATTTTCACGCGATCTCCATGACGTCGTCGGGCGGGCACTGTCTGCAATTGCGGTGAAAAGTGAACTTGCAGCTACTCTTTCACGGCGCGGCGACGATCGTGCCGCCGCGCAGATGGACGAAGTACGCGAACTTGCGCAAGATTCACTCGACGAAGCGCGCGAGTTGGTTCGGGGATACCGGTCCATCGCCTTGGCGTCCGAGCTGGCCGGTGCGCAGTCTCTGCTCGAGGCCGCCGGAATCTCCACTGCGATACGTGGATCGGCAGATCAGCTGCCGGTGGAACTGGCCGAAGCTGCCGCCTGGGTCGTCCGTGAAGGCGTCACCAACATTCTCCGGCACTCCAGTGCCGAGAATTGCAGCATCGAAGTGTTCGCGGACGGCGTCGTGATCGCCAACGACGGCGCACGGATCGCAGAGCCGAACAACGGAACCGGCCTGAACGGATTGCGCGAGCGCGTCGGCGCCGTCGGAGGAATTGTCGAAACCGTGCAGGACGAAGATCGCTTCACCCTCACCGCCCACTTTCCGTCCCGAACGAAGGAGTCTCGGTGACCGAGCCGATCAAGGTACTGCTGGCCGACGACGAGAACCTGATCCGCTCGGCTCTGGCCATGATGTTGTCGCTCGAGGACGACATCGTTGTCGTCGCGGAAGCCGAATCCGGCGAGGATGCCGTGGTCGCTGCTGCAAAACATCAACCTGACGTAGCCGTGCTCGACCTTCAAATGGCAGGTATCGACGGCATCGAGACGGCGCAACAGATTGCGCAGACGGTCTCGGGGTGCGTCTCGATCATCGTGACGAGCCACGGGCGTCCCGGGTATCTGAAGAAGGCACTGTCAGCAGGCGTCCGAGGATTTCTGCCGAAGACGACGCCTGCGGCGACGCTCGCCGAGGTGGTCCGCAGCGTCCACGCGGGCGGGCGGTACGTCGATCCGTCGTTGGCTGCCGAGGCAATCGGCGCCGGCGACTCACCGCTTACTCCGCGCGAAGCGGACGTACTCGAGTACGCGGCCGACGGAGCATCCATCGAGCAGATCGCTTCCCGGGCACACCTGTCTGCGGGTACCACCCGAAACTATCTGTCGTCAGCTGTCACCAAACTCGGTGCAGCCAATCGGCACGAAGCCGCAGTGATCGCCCGCCGGCAGGGGTGGATTTAGGGCCTTCGGCCCCGTGCGCCTTTCTGGTTGCGGGCACTACCAAAAAGGCGCACAGGGCCGAAGGCCCCGCAATGTCGAGAATCCCCGACTTGCTTCGTCCCTGTAGTGAAGTGCGACCAGAATGGGTGGCACCGACACAGAGGAGATTCACGATGGCCAAGTACTTGCTGCTCAAGCACTACCGCGGCGCTCCGGCTGCAGTCAACGACGTGCCGATGGACCAGTGGACGCCGGACGAGATCACGGCCCACGTGAAGTACATGCAGGACTTCGCGGATCGGCTCGAGAAGGCGGGCGAGTTCGTCGACGGTCAGGCTCTCGCTCCTGAGGGCACTTTTGTCCGGTACGACGGTGAGGGTCGCCCGCCGGTCACCGACGGTCCGTTCGCGGAAACCAAGGACCTCATTGCCGGCTGGATGGTGATCGACGTCGACAACTACGACCGTGCCGTCCAATTGGCCGGCGAGCTCTCGGCCGCGCCCGGCGCAGGCGGGAAGCCGATTCACGAATGGCTCGAACTGCGCCCGTTCCTGACCGAGCCGCCGACCATCACGGACTGAAACCTGTCATGGACGACGCCCTGCTTCGGAGTCTGACTCCGAGCGTGCTCGGCATCCTCGTCCACCGCGGAGCAGATTTCGCGTCGGCCGAGGACGCCGTGCAGGACGCTCTGCTCGAGGCGGTCAGGGTCTGGCCGGACAACCCGCCGCGGGACCCGAAGGGCTGGCTGGTCACGGTGGCCGGGCGGCGGTTCCTCGACGGGATCCGGTCGGATGCGGCTCGCCGCAGGCGGGAGCTTCGGGCTGACGAGCAGCCAGGCGAGCAGCCAGGCGAGCGGCCGGTCAGCGGGTCGGTGCCGGGCGTGGACGACACACTCCAGCTCTACTTTTTGTGCGCGCACCCGTCGTTGACGCCGTCGTCCGCCGTCGCACTCACGCTGCGCGCTGTCGGCGGGCTGACCACCCGCCAGATTGCGCAGGCCTACCTGGTGCCCGAGGCGACTATGGCTCAGCGCATCAGCCGAGCCAAGCGCACGGTCTCCGGCGTCCGGTTCGAGCAACCCGGCGATGTCGCCACCGTCCTGCGTGTCCTCTATCTGGTCTTCAACGAGGGGTACTCCGGCGACGTCGACCTGGCTGCCGAGGCCATCCGGCTCACCCGGCAGTTGGCGGCCGCGATCGATCACCCCGAAGTCGCAGGGTTGCTCGCACTGATGCTGCTCCATCACGCTCGTCGAGCCGCGCGAACTGCCGCGGACGGCAGTCTGGTTCCGCTAGCCGAGCAGGATCGCAGCCGGTGGGACACCGATTCGATTGCCGAAGGAGTCGCAATCCTCCAGTCAGCTCTCGCTCGCGACCGACTGGGTGAGTTCCAGGCCCAGGCCGCCATTGCCGCACTCCATGCCGACGCTTTCACAGCAGACGAGACCGATTGGGTGCAGATCGTGGAGTGGTACGACGAACTCGCAGCCCTGACCGACAGCCCGATCGTCCGGCTCAACCGAGCGGTGGCGGTCGGCGAGGCGGACGGGCCACGCGCCGGCTTGGCAGCTCTTGCAGCGCTCGACGATTCACTTCCACGCCATGCCGCAGTCGAGGCCTATCTCCGTGAACGCGACGGAGACCTGGAGACGGCGGCGAGGTTGTATGCCGATGCAGCGCACAAGGCATCCAACCTCGCCGAACGTGACCATCTGATGCTTCAGGCGTCGAGGATCAACGCCCGTCGATCCCCTGCAAGCGCCCCTGAGTCAGAGAACCTGTGAGAGGAACGCCTGCAGTCGATCTGTTTCGGGATCGTCGAAAAGCTGTTCCGGAGTACCGGTTTCGACTACGGCGCCGCGATCCATGAACAGCACCTTGTCGGAAACGGAACGCGCGAAACCCATTTCGTGCGTCACGACGACCATGGTCATGCCGGACTTCGCGAGATCGGCCATCAATGCCAGAACACCCTTGACCAGTTCGGGGTCGAGAGCTGACGTCGCCTCGTCGAAGAACATGACCTCGGGCTTCATCGCCAGGGCGCGGGCAATGGCGACGCGCTGCTGCTGACCACCCGAAAGGTTGCCGGGCCGCGAGTCGGCCTTCTCCCTGAGCCCCACCAGATCCAGCTGCTCGAGCGCGAGCGCCCGAGCTTGCTCCTTCGACAAACCCTTGAGCTTGTTCGGCCCGAGTGCGATGTTCTCGGCGACGGTCTTGTGTGGGAACAGGTTGAAGTGCTGGAACACCATGCCGATCCGCTGGCGTAGCTCGTCGGGGTTGTCCTTCAGGACGGACTTCCCGTCGAGCAGCACGTCACCCTGCTCGGGCTCGTGCAGACGGTTCAGCACGCGCAGGAGCGTCGACTTGCCCGAACCGGAGGGCCCGATGACGGTGACGGTGTTTCCGGCGTCGACGTGCAGGTTGACGCCGCGAAGCACCTTGTTGGTGCCGAAGGACAGATGCAGGTCCTTGCCGGTGAGCGATACGGACTTCAGTTCAGAGCTGGTGGTCATGTCCTCAGCCCCTTTCCACGACGATGGCCTGCTCGAGCGGATCCAACGTGCCTGAAGTGTCGGCGCGTCCGGTCCGGAGTCGGTTGTCGATGTAGTTGACGAGGTGCGTCAGCGGGATGGTCAGAGCAAGGTAGAACAAGCCTGCCGCAACGAGCGGGGACAGGCTGCCGGTCTGGGCGTTGAGATCACGTCCGACGGCAAAGAGTTCCCGCTGGGTGACGAGCAGACCGAGGAAGTAGATCAGCGACGAGTCCTTGATCAGCGAGATGAACTGGTTCATCAACGCCGGCAGAACGCGTCGTACACCCTGCGGGATGACGACCAGCGACATGGACTTTCGGTAGCTGAAACCGAGGGCACGTGAAGCCTCGAGCTGCCCGGACTCGACGCTCTGGATTCCGGATCTGAAGATCTCACCGATGTATGCCGACGCGAGCAGTGACAGTGCCGCGACACCGAGCCAGTACGGATTGCTACCGGTGATTCCCTTGACGATCGGTCCGACGCCGAGCCCGATGATCAAGATGATGACGACTGCGGGCAGGCCACGGAAGATGTCGGTGTAGACGCGGGCCGGCCAGCGCAGCCAACGGGTGCGCGAGATACCGGCGACAGCGAGCAGCATGCCGAGGATCGTGCCGATGATGCCGGACGCGAGCGCAAGGATCAGGGTGTTGGGAAGACCGGTCTTGAGGAGATCGGGGAATGCCTTCTTGTACAGATCCCAGTCGAAGAACGTGTCCTTGAGCTGTTCGAGCGTCGACTTCGGTTGGTACGACGCGGTATCGCCACCGTCGCCGTTTGCTGCGTTTTCCGCGGCAATGGCTGCGAAGTCGGGCAGTTCTGGAGTGGCCGCGGCCTTGGATCCGGGCTTCCAGCCTTCAGGGAGTTGGCGCGGTACCCAGTCGGCGTACAGCTGAGACCAGGTTCCGTCGTCGATGACTGCGTCGAGGCCGGAGTTGAGGGCGTCGATCAGCGGCTGGTTTTCCTTGTTCACCGCCCAACCGACGAAGTTGTTGACCGAGAAGGTGTTCTGGATGATCGAGGTCGGATCACCGGGAGCGATTGCACCTTCGGCCTGCTGAGACGGAGCTACCCAGGCGTCGATCTGTCCGGACTTGAGGTTCGCGTACGCCGTGGCGTAGTCGGGAAACTTCACGGGATCGAGCTTGAGCGTGTTCACGACGTAGTCGTCCTGCACGGTTCCCTGCACGACGCCGATGCGCTTGGAGGCATCCAGGTCTCCGAAGCCGGTGATCGGGCTGCCGTTAGGCACGACGAGGGAGAAGTATCCGAAGTCGTAACCGTTGGTGAAGCCGACGGTGTTGCGACGGTCGTCCGTGGTGGTGATGGACGACGAGCCGACGTCGAAGCGTCGACCGGCAACCTGGGCGAGAAGCCCGGCGAACTCGGTGCCGACGAACTCGACCTTCAGGCCCAGCTTGTCCGCGACGGCCTTCAGCAGCTCGTTGTCGTATCCGGTGTACTGATTCTCGGAGTTGACGCAGATGCTCGGGGGCGCGTCACCGAGCGTGCCGACCGTGATGACCCCGGGTTTGATCAGATTCAGCTTCGAGGTGTCGATCTGATCGACCGGGGTGACGGTGGCCGTGGTGTAGCGGTCTTCGGCGCCCGCACCCGCTGCCGCATCCAGGTTGGTGGGCGCCGCGGTTGCGGCTCCCACTCCTGGAGGTGCACACAGGTCTGTGGGGGCTGCCGACGAATCCGAGCCACTCGAGCACGATGACAGAGTCAGCGCCAGGAGGGCAGTGAGGAGCAGTGCCACCACCAGGCGGATCTTCGCTGCGACGGAAGAAAACATGCGTGCAGCGTAAACCTAAGGGTAGCCATTTCTCCGTGTAGAACTGTTGACAGTTTTCGGACAAGGGGCCGTTGCGCTGCGGGCATGCCTTCAAATCAGCGTGATTTTAAGTATCGCCAGGTCGGGGAATCTCGTGCCGAAGAGATCAATATCAAACGGTCTGGTCGGTATAGCCGACGCCCAGGGGGTCGCTCCAGGTGGTCCAGACGTCTGGCCCGAGTTCGATCTCGGCTGTGGTGAGTAGACACGCGTCGAGTTCTCGGTGCAGTCGAGACGGGTCGATGGCTTGGCCGATGAAGACGAGTTCTTGTCGGCAGTCTCCGACGGGTTCTTCCCACTTGTCGAGGATTCCGTCACGACGGTAATCGTCGGCCGGCCACTCGTCACGGGGTAGAAACTTCCACCAACGGCCGACGTATCCGTGGCGAATGAGATGACCGGCCTGAGAAATACTCCCGATCTCGGTGAACCGGCCGGCATTCCAGTAGTAGCCCTTGGCCCGAAGTAACTTTCCGTTGGTCCACTCGCTGCTGAGGAAATCATGCAGCCGTTGGGGGTGGAAGGGTGCGCGCTCGCGGTACACCACCGAACTGATTCCGTACTCTTCGGTTTCGGGGATGTGTTCACCTTGGAGTTCTTGTAACCATCCGGGGGCCTGTGCAGCCTTTTCGAGCGAGAACAAACCGGTGTCGAGAATCGTGTCGAGTGGGATGCGACCGAGCGTCATCGGAACTATCGCAGCGGATGCGTTCAAAGAGCGCAGGACTGCGGTCAATTCGACCAGGTGCTGGTGCGAGACGAGATCGGCCTTGCTAACCAGGATGACGTCGGCAAATTCGATCTGATCGACAAGCAGATCCGCGATGTCTCGTTCGTCTTCCGGGGCATCGGCTTCGACGCGGCCACCAGCCGTGTAGTCGCGCAGAAAACTGTGGCCGTCGACGACGGTGACCATGGTGTCGAGTCGGGCGACGTCGGCGAGGGCGTGGCCGTCGGTATCGATGAATGTGAACGTCTCTGCGACGGGCAGCGGTTCGGAGATGCCCGAAGATTCGATGAGTAGGTAGTCGAATCGGCCATCGGCGGCCAAGGCACTGATCTCGGAGAGAAGATCCTCTCGCAGGGTGCAGCAGATGCAGCCGTTGGTCATCTCGACCAGTTTCTCTTCGGAGCGACTGAGCGAGATCTCACGCTCGACTTCTGCACTGTCGATGTTGATTTCGCTCATGTCGTTGACGATCACCGCGACCCGCCGACCCTCTCGATTTCGCAGGATCTCGTTGAGTAGTGTCGTCTTCCCGGCGCCCAGGAAACCTGACAGCACCGTGACCGGAAGTCGTGTGTCGACCATGATTTCCAGTGTCCTTCCGAATGAGAGAATTGCTGTGATCAGGCGGCGGTCACGCGAAACGCTGTGATCGCGTGACCGCCGCCCGGAATGTTGGACGATCAGGCCGCAGGCTCGAGGTAACCCTCGAAAAGGTCGACTACGACGCTGCCGCCGTCGGTGTCGCTACCGAACAATTCCTCGGCGGCGAACTTCACGTGGTACGTCGGTTCTTCGCCGGCGTCGTTGCGCCCGTGGCCGATTGCGTCGGGAAACGGCCACTTCTCGCTAGTCCGATGAGAGATGGTTCCCACTCGTCCGCGGCAGTACGCAGGCATTCGAATATGCCCCGGAACGTACTCGTCGCGCACGCGTACTCGCTGACCGATTTCGAAGGTGGTCGTCTCGACGGGTGCCGGCCGCCCTTCGGATTCGCTGGGCCGCGACAGTGGGAACGGTCCCCCTGCAAGGCTTTCGAGTTCCTCCTGCGTCAGGATTCCCTTTTCGACCATCAGTGTCGCGACGCCGATGACGTACCTCTCGTAGTACGGGGTCATCATGTAGTGGCGTGGTTCCATCCGCTCGACGACGTATCGAACTTCGTCGACGCTGAATGCCCCGAGTTCGGCGACACCGGCGAACATCAGGCTGTACGGCAGGTGTTCCCACTCGGCGTGGAAGGTGGGGCCGATGTCGGCGTTGACGGTATGCGGGACTTTGCCGAAGCCTTGAACTCCGGCAAGATCGTGTACTCCATCCATGGTGTGCTTCTTTCTTGTCGGGGTGATCAGACGGTGGGGACCTGCGGGACTGCGACGCCGATCAGGCAGTCCTTGGTGACGATCTCTTGAAGCTGTTCCTGGCTCCAGCCTTCGGTGCCTGCTGGACGTTGCGGGAGAACCATGTAGCGAGTTTCGGCGGTGGTGTCGTAGACGCGGATCTCGACGTCCGACGCGATCTCGGTTCCCATCTCGGAGAGAACCTTCCGTGGCTCACGTACCACTCGCGCACGGTATTCGAAACTCTTGTACCAGGTAGGGGGCAGGCCGAGAATGGGCCACGCGGTGCATGAACACAGCGAGCACACGATCACGTTCTTGAGGGTCGGGGTGTCTTCGACTGCCACGATGTATTCGCCCTGGGGGCCCAGATATCCGTACTGGGCAACCGCGGCGGTACCGTCGGTGAGAAGCAACTGCCGGAACTCGGGGTCGGTCCACGCCCGCGCGACCAATTCCGCTCCGCGCCTTGGACTGAAGTCCTCCTCGAAGGTTTTCTTCCATCCTTCGACGTAACCGTCGGGTACCAATCCCTTACCGTCGAGTGCGCGGAACAGTGCCCACGCCCGGTCGGAGACCGGCGCCTGGGCCGGTGCGGCGTTCTCCGTTGTGTGGTCGATCGTTACTGACATCTGGTTCACCTTTTCTATGCGGGCTGATCATGTGTGAATCGGTGGAATTTGTTGTGCAAGTGCGGATACAGAACTAGGTGAGGCTGAGTTGTGGTGCAGAGTCGGAGATGTGGTCGGCAGGCGTCGGAAACGCGCCGCGAAGCTTTTCGAATGCGCGCCCGACCCGGAGGACCGTCGCATCGTCGAAGGTCTTGCCGGTGATCATCATTCCGACCGGAAGCCCGTTCACCAGGCCGGCGGGAACGGACAGGGACGGATGTCCGGTCACGTCGAACGGTGCTGTGTTGGCGATCATCCCGAGAGCCTTCGTGATGAAGGTTGCACGATCCACGTCCTTCGCCGGTAGTTCGGATGCGACGTAGGGCAGTGTGGGCATCACCAGGACGTCGAATTGTCTCAAGGCAGTGTCGTAGGCGGCGCGGGCGAGCGGTACGAGGTTCCGGGCTTTGCCGTAGCTCGCGCCGCCGAGGGTGGTGATGCCGTGGTGGCCGGTCAGAGCCACCAGTTTGACGGTTTCGGACAGAGCGTCGGCGTGCTGAAGGCGTCGAGAAGCAAAGTGTGCCATCAGTTCCGGATCGTACAAACCTTCGGCGTTCATGCCGTATCCGTTGCCGTCCAACATCTGGTAGGCACCACCGTCCGTGGCGATCACGTTCCAGATGTGGAAAGCATGTAGGTGCCACGGGATGTTTACTTCCTCTACCGTGCAACCGATTTCGGCCAGACTGTGTGCCGCTGCGCGGACTGCGTCGTCGACCTCGGGCTGTGAGACCGCGTGCCCGAAACCTTCTCGAACGATCCCGATTCGCAGACCATCCACATCGGAGTCGAGGGTGGACAGATAGTCACCTGCTTCGACGCTGTCGGCTTGGCGTGGGTCGTTACCGTCGCGACCGGCGATGACCGAGAGCATCAGTGCGGCATCGTGGACCGTGCGTGTGATCGGGCCGAGATGGTCGATTGTTCGCTCGATGGGAAATGCACCGGTATACGGGACGAGCCCGAACGTCGGCTTGTGTCCGACGACGCCGCAGAATGCCGCCGGGATCCGGATCGATCCACCCTGATCCCCGCCGATGGCAAAATCGACGTCACCGTTTGCGACGAGAGCCGCACTGCCACCGGATGATCCACCTGCTTCACGCTGTGGGTCCCATGGATTGCGGACCGGTCCGCTTGCCGGTGTGAAGCTCGAACCGGAGAAACACAGGTCCTCACACACAGCTTTGCCCGCGACGGTTGCACCGGCCGCCAGTAGTCGAGTGACCACAGTCGCGTCGCGAGACGGAGTGAACCCCTCTACTGTCCGAGACCCGTTCATCATCGGAACTCCGGCCACGGTCACGTTGTCCTTGATCGCCACGCGTCGGCCGGTCAGGACGCCGTCCGACGTCGGCGGGATGCTTGTGGTCACATACCAAGCGCTCAAAGGATTTTCGCTCGCTGTTGGCACCGTGTGCTCACGTGACGTGGTCGGCGGGGTTGCCTCGTCGGCGTACAACTGGTCGACGACGTCGTAGGAGCCCAGTGCTCCGTCGATCAGTGCCGGCCACTCGAGCCGGGCTGACTGGTCGAGAGTGATGCCGTAATGCCTTGCGGCGGTGTCTATTGCATTGTCGTCAGGTCGGATTGTCGCCATGAGAAGTGTGCTCCTGATGTGATCGGCTTCACTTGTCTTTCAGACTAGGGCCGGATCCATAATTGCGTCAATAGGTATCGACATATTGACTCGTTAAGTTCGGGTTACGCGCGCTCAGAGAGAGCGGGGGTACAGGCGCCCACGGCGTGATTCAGCGAGCAGAATCGGTCGATGCAGTGGAACGCCGTTGTTCGTAGAGCTTTTCGATGTCGTGACAAGCTGCCGAAGTACTGTTTCCGGATCGCCTGCCGACGTTCGTTCGACTGCGCGTGCGTAAGCGACGATCGCTTCGTATGTTGTCTCCGACAGGGAACTGAGCGGAGGCAGGAGTTCGTTCGAGCTCGCGCTGTATCGCTTTTCGAGGTCGTGATCGCCGGCTGCGGATTGAAAGTAGCCGAATGCCGCCCAGACTCCGTCGGCATCGGAATTGCCGATGAGCTGCTGAGTGGCCTCGTCGAGGACCAATGCAAACGTCCGCGTGGTGGCCCGCAGTCCGTGCTGGGCGCATTGTCGTTCGAAGAAGACCTCGTCATGGCCCACCAGGGTGGAAAGAATCAGTTCGGCCCCGGAGTCGGCTATCGACTCGATGATGCGTGAGAAGTCGGTTGTCCCCAACGGTACGTAGACTTCGCCGGCCACCGAACCTGTGGATTCGGCGATCACACGCCGGGCCGCCCAATGCGCTCCGAACGACCACGAATACTGCTGGCCGACCAGGAACCAAGTGCGAGAACCGGTCTCGGACATCATTGCGGGTATACCTGCTCGCGTCTGGTCGAGTGGTCGCTCACCCAATCGAAGGACTCCCGGACGCGATCGACCTCCCTCGTTGAGAACTGTGTGCACTAACAGCACACCGGTGTTCTGCAATGCAGATGCAGCGGCATTGAAGGTCGACGATGTCACGCACGCGAAAACGGCGCGACATCCGCTTTTCACCAATCGCAGTGCGGTCGCCGCTCCGGCCGCCGAGTCGGAAGCGTCATCGCCGATCACCAAGTCGACGAGAACGCCGCCGATGCCGCCGTCGGCATTGATTTCTTCCACGGCCAGGGCTGCGAGTGTTTCTGTCGCCTGGGCGAATACAGCTGCCGGGCCGGATTTGCTGACCAGCAGCCCGATCCGATGTCGGTCGGAACGCGGAGGTTCGGGTGGAGCGAATCCGCGCTTGTTGGCAAGCCAGGAAATGCCGTCCTGATCGAGGCTGGACTCGAGAACGATCCGGGTCCCGGCGCCGTCGGGAAAGAACCGGATCGTCAGGCGGCCGCGCCACGGTTGGTGGTGCACGATCACGACCGATCGGCCCCGCTTCACGCCGGCGACGTATCCCAACAGCGTGATCGGCATTCCGACTGGATCTGCGCGTGCGCCGTCGCCGACGGGAAGGGAGATGGCGGCAGCGGCCCCGACCGTCAGTTGCTCACATTCGAGTTCGAGCAGTTGCCCCGTTTCGAGGCGCTCGAAGGCTGACCCTGGTGGGTCGGTCGTCACGATCTGTGCCGTTACGGAGAGACCTGGCACGTTCTACTTCCTGCCTGAAATAGGTGCTGGGGCTCAACAAGGCCTCACGCTCGGCGACGCACCGATGCGACGTCTGAATCCTCAGTCGCAGTGGCCGGCAACTCGGAGGCGTTCGAACCTGCTTCCAGCGCTCGCCCGAGGACGTCGCGCAGGAACTGGAGTGCATCGTTGGCGGGCCCCGATGGATCTATCGAGAACAGGCGATGACGTCCTTGACGCCGTTCGACGATCACGCCGGACAACCGCAGCGCCTTGAGATGTGTGGATACCGTGGTGCGACCGACCGTCGAAATTTGATCGCTGATGAAGCCCGCGTTGCACTCGCCGTGTGTAGCCAGCGTGTCGAGAATCTGTCGACGCACTTGGTCGGCCAGCACAGCAAACGCCAACTCTTCGTTTCGTTGAGTAGTCACTGTCTGCTGTCCGCGCTTCCTCGATGGTCTCTACTGAGATATGTCGACACCCGTCAACATATCTCGAGTTGCCTCCGAGGGAAAGAATGTGGCCGAAGATTGCCGGCGACTTCGGTCAGTGCTCGGCGGTGATCACCGCGTCGCGCAGCATTCCGGTCCCGGGATGGCAATTGATGTACTCGTAGAGCTGATCGGCGGCATCGAATACCGAGACCTCATGGTAGAGACGCAATTTCGACAGGCCCTCGGCCACCCGGAAGAACGTCGTGAAGATCCGTAGATGGGTCGGGTGGGATTCCGACCACCGTTCGAGTTGGTCGAGGGAGGCCCAGTGGCCGATGTTGTAGCTCAAGTCGAGGAAGTTTCCGTCGATGTCGATATTGCGTACGAATCGGTTGCTGTAGCACCCGACGGCCGGGCCGTTGTCGCGGAGGAAGTCCATGCCCGATTGAAGAGTGGGCAGGATTTCGTCCAGGTAGAGGCTGCGCTCGTCTGCTTCCGCGTCGGCCCAGTCCTGCCCGGACCTGATCAGTGCGATGTTGTCGTGTCCCCGCACTACTACGCGTCCACCTACGGCGGGGTCACCGGCGACGACCCGTAGTTCGCCCGAGGCCTGCATCCAGTCGGTTTGGGAGATCGGAAACCGCTCGCGCATCGAACCCCAGTAGCCGTGCTCGTTGATTTCGCCGCTGACACCGTCCATGACAGCTCCCACTCCGGGGAGGTCGTCTTGGAACGCGTAGAGCGTTTCGAATTGTTCGGCTCTCGGTGCCACGATCTCGCGGAAGAACCCCAATCCGTCCGACAGGCGGTCTTCGGACTCCCACCAGGAGGATACTGGAGGTGATGCGCTCCAACGATGTTGGGAAGAAACATCTTTCCAGTAACCGACCACGATCAGGTTCTCGTAGCCCTGGTTGTCGATGTGATGGGTGAGATCGTGGTGTGCCGGTCCGTCCGGCAAGTCGAAGCCGGCGACGATATCCCGCATCGCCCGCAGTGCTGCCGGGCGCTGATCCTCGCCGCGGAACTGCACGCCGAGATAGCCCATCACGACCTGGTGCAATGTGTCGTCTGCGCGCCCGACCCACATGGGAAACGGTGGCGTATAGGTATCCGGGACCCGCCTGGTCAGAGTGCGCGGGCATTGAAGGTGTTCGCCGATTGCAGATTCCATGAGTGCTCCCTGTGATGTAGGTGGTCGAATCGGGTGCCTGGCACTTGGCAACGCCGTGCCGAAAATCTACGCCCGCTCAGCCGAGCAAACTTGGCCGTCAGCGCCCGATGCTTGGCCTACCGTGCCAAGAATTGTGGATACGCTTCGGCGACAGAAAATTTTGAACACCATGTTCAATGGGTAAGTGTCCGAAGATGTTACAGATCAGCGGGTAGTACTTGTGGGGGCCGCTGCTTGCGACCGGTACCGCCGCGGGCTGATTCCGAATTCCGCCTTGAAGGCTCGACTGAAGGCGGCCAGGTCGGTGAATCCCCAGCGGTGAGAAATCTGGGTCAGCGACCGCTCTACTCCGTGTCGTTGCACGATCTCACGACGGCAACCGTCGAGTCGACGGCTGCGAATCGACCGTGACACCGTCGTGCCGTGTTCGGCGAAGGCTCGGTGCAACTGCCGAATGGAGACTTTGACCGATCCCGCGATGTCCACCGGAGACAGGGCCGGGTCTGCGATGCGGGCGTCTATGACCGACAGGGCGGATTCGTAGAGGCTGGTTCGCCGCGAGGTGATCGGTCGCGCAGTTGTGTGAAGAACGGACTTGACCAGGTTGCCGATCTCGTTGACGACTTCCTCTTCGTCTCCGCTTGCGTCGGACGTCATGCGGACGGAGGCAAGATCGTGAAGAAAGCGACCGAGCAGGCCACTCAGGCCCGCGTGTCCGTCGAAGGCGATGGCGGTCAGGCTCGTGACCTCCGCGTCGCTGAGCGACAGGTACGACCGTGGCCAGGTGAACACCTCGAGTCCCCAGATGCCGTCGTGTGCGTGTCCCTCGATCTGCCAATCGAAGGGGCGCGTGGTGTCGTACAGGACGTAGTCGCCACGTCGCAGGACGCATTCGCGGTCGTCTTGGCGCACTACCGCGCTACCGCGGCGGATCATCCCGATCTGCAGATAGTCCGCGCCGTCGCTTTTGATGAGGCTGTTGCTACGGACTATTCGTTGTTCCATCGATTGAACTGCGGATACCCGAACGTGTGCGAGTTGGGCCGAGTGGACGGCCCCGCTGAATCGATCGCCGTCTCCGATATCGGATACGTCGAGCGCGACAAAATGCTCGCGCAACAAATCTGCCCAGTCGCCCGTGAGAGTCGTGCGTGTGGGCAGGGAGAAGCCGGATCGCGCGAGCATTGCAGGGCGCCTCCTCGCAGAAAAGCCGAAGTTCTCGGGTGCTCGATGTTCAGAGAGTAATCCCGCACATCAGACATGTCGATAGAAGTCGACATGTCATCGCGTCGGGAAGAAATTGTTTGCCATACAAACAACGCCGAGTTATTGTTTGTCGCACAAACAAGTAGGAGTTCGTGATGGCCACCGAGGCAGTTCCCGCAGCGCGCGCGACGCGTGAGTCGGGCAAGCAGACGCGCATGGCGCTGTTCAACGCCGCAACCGAGCTGTTCCTCGAGCACGGCGACAGCGTCTCCATCGCGCAGATCTGCACGGCCGCCGGCGCCCATCCCAACCAGGTGACCTACTACTACGGCTCAAAAGAGAAGCTCTTCGTCGAGGTGGCGTGCGCGGCCGTTCTGCGCGCAGGCAAGCGTGCCGAGGTCGATGCCGCCGACGCCGACACGGTCGGCGACTACACCAAGAAGCTGGTCGGATCACTCCTCGGCTCGGGCGCTCCCAGTGTCGAACTGTTCGTGGAAGCGATGATGATGACGGGTCGTCGTGGTGAACTCCGCGATCTGATCTCCGAGACGCTTCGCACTCTGCATTCCTCGGGCGAAACCGCCCTCCTCCGTACCTTGATCCGCACCGGCTGGCAGCTGCGCGCGGGCATCGACGTCGAGTCCAAGGCCTTCTGGTCTGCGATCTTCGGCCTCGTCATCCAGAAGACTGCCACCGGCGAGAGCTTCGGCTACTCCCTCGAGGAGGCGGTTGCCGTCATCTTCGCCACCCTCCAGATACCCGACGCCGTACTCAACAGCTCGATGGAATGAACTCTCTTCGAGCGTGATTCTCCGACAAGGACTTCGATGAATATCGTTCGCGTATTCGACAGCAACGTCACCAAGACCCCGGACAAACCCTTCCTGATATTCGACGGTCACGATCACACGTACTCCCAGGTTCAGGACGGAAGTCGACGCGCCGCAGGCTATTTGCAGTCGCTGGGCGTGCAGCCGGGCGACCGCGTCGCGCTGATGTGTTACAACACTCCGGGATTCGTGTACGCGATGCTCGGTGCCTGGCGCTTGGGCGCCGTCGTGGTCCCCATCAACCACAAGATGCAGACTCCGGAAGTTGCCTACGTGCTGGGACACGCGAAGGTGTCGGTGTGCGTCTTCGACGGTGAGTTGGCGCCGGTTGTCGGTCGACTGGAGACAACGGCCAAGCTGATCAGCACGGACTCTGTCGCAGACGGTTTCGACTTCTTCGACGACGCCATCACCCGCCAGGACGGCGTTGACGGTATCGACATCGACGAGAACGATCCGGCCGAAATCCTCTACACCTCGGGGACTACCGGCTCGCCCAAGGGCTGCGTCCACAGCCACCGCAACGTCGTCGGTGTTGCCGTCACCGCGGCCCTCGCCGTGTCGACGACTCGGGACGAGCGACTGCTCATGGCCGTCCCGATCTGGCACGCTTCCCCGCTCAACAACTGGTTCATGTCCACGCTCTACATGGGCGGAACCGTCGTGCTGCTGCGCGAGTACCATCCCGTCAAATTTCTGGAAACAGTTCAGGAACAACGCATTACCCTCTGCTTCGGCCCGCCGGTCATCTATACCACCGCACTCAACCTCGTGCCGAACTTTGCCGACTACAACCTCGGAAGCGTTCGTGCGTGGTTGTACGGCGGGGGACCGATCGGCGCGGATGTCGCTCGGCGACTGGTGGAGTCGTACGGCACCACCGAATTCCGGCAGGTCTACGGCATGACCGAGACCGGGCCAGTGGGCACCGTGCTGTACCCCGAAGAGCAGTTGAGCAAGGCGGGCTCGATCGGCCGCGTCGCGCTGGCCGGCGTCGACCTGCGCCTGGTTGCCGATGACGGCACCGACGCGGAGCCCAATCAGATCGGTGAGATCTGGCTGCGCGCCGACACCGTCATGCAGGGGTACCTCGACGACCCCGCTGCCACGAAGGCTGCATTTGCCGACGGCGGTTGGTATCGCACCGGCGATCTGGCGCGCAAGGATGCGGACGGCTACCTCTTCATCGTCGACCGCGCGAAGGACATGATCATCACGGGCGGTGAGAACGTCTACTCCAAGGAGGTCGAGGACGTGATCTCCGGCCACCCGGACGTCGTCGACGTCGCCGTTGTCGGAAAACCCAACGAAGAATGGGGCGAGACCGTCGTCGCGCACGTCGTCTGGCGTGAACCGGATGTCATCAGCGCCGACGACATCAAGGACTACCTCTCGGACAAGTTGGCGCGCTACAAGATTCCGCGTGAAGTGGTGTTCGCGACGATTCTTCCGCGTACACCGACCGGCAAGATCCAGAAGCACCTCATCCGCGCAGCGAGCTGAAAGGCCTGTCATGACTGATATTTCCGAGAAGACCGTCACCCACCCGGCTCCGCATCGCACCCATGCAGTGCTCAACCAGTCGGTACCGCGCACGGACGTCAACGAGTTCCTGCTCGATACGGTCCTGGCCGAAGGCGTCGCGCGTCACGACGCCGATTGGGCCACAAGCGAACTCACCGATATTGGTGAACTGGTTGGCAGTGCTGGATTCCAGCACGACGCCGAGCTGGCCAACACGGTGATCCCCGAATTGAAGACCTTCGATCGCTGGGGAAACCGCATCGACGAGGTCGAATACCATCCGTCGTATCACCGGATCATCTCTGCTGCCGTTGCGCACGGTGCTCACACCTCTGCCTGGGCTGACCCGAAGCCGGGTGCCAACGTGGCTCGGGCCGCGGCATTCATGCTGTTCTCCCAGGTCGAACCGGGCCACGCGTGCCCGATCTCCATGACGCACGCCGTGATCCCCTCGCTCGAGCTGCAACCGGACGTGGCCGCTCTCTGGACGCCGCGAGCCCTTTCTCGGAGTTACACCCCCGAGTTGGATGCTCCCGGAAAGGCATCCGCGATATTCGGAATGTCGATGACGGAAAAGCAGGGCGGCTCCGACGTGCGAGCCAACACGACCATCGCCAAGCCGGCCGGACGTGGCGGTCCGGGTGCGGACTACCTGCTCACCGGACACAAGTGGTTCTGCTCCGCGCCGATGTCCGACGCGTTCCTGGTTCTTGCTCAGGCCGAAGGTGCTGCCGGTGAGGGACTTTCCTGCTTCCTTCTCCCCCGCATCCTGCCCGACGGCACACGCAACGTCTTCCGTATCCAGCGTCTGAAGAACAAGCTGGGCAACAAGTCCAACGCGTCGTCCGAGATCGAACTCGACGGCACCGTCGGCACCATGATCGGCGAACCGGGTCGTGGCGTGCGGACCATCATCGAAATGGTGTCCCAGACGCGACTCGACTGCATCCTCGGCAGCACGGCAGGTATGCGTCAGTCGGTCGCCGAAGCGGTGTGGCATGCACGGCACCGCAGCGCTTTCGGTGCCGTCCTGGCAGATCAGCCGGCGATGACCTCGGTGCTTGCCGATCTGGCTCTCGAATCCGAAGCCGCCACCATCACCGCACTGCGATTGGCTCGCGCGCAGGACGAGGACGCGGACGAGCAGGAAAAGGCGTTCCGCCGACTCGCGACGGCTGTTGCGAAGTACTGGATCTGCAAGCGCGGCCCGCACCACTCCTACGAAGCCCTCGAGTGCCTGGGCGGCAACGGTTACACCGAGGACTTCCCGCTTGCCCGTCGCTACCGTGAGCAGCCCGTCATGGCCGTGTGGGAGGGGTCGGGCAACGTCATCGCGCTCGACGTCCTGCGCGCGATGACCCGTGAACCCGACTCCGTTGCCGCCTTCGACCACGAGATCAACCTCGCCCGCGGCAACAACCCGGTCCTCGATCAGCACCTCGATCGGGTACGACGCCAACTCGGTGAGCTCGCCACGATGGCACCTGCCGACGCTCAACTCCACGCTCGGACCGTCGTCGAGGCTATGGCGTTGGCACTGCAGGCTTCGCTCATGGTGCGCCACTCCCCGGCCGCCTCGTCCGATGCGTTCATTGCCGCTCGCCTCGGCGCCGACCGTGGTCACGAGTACGGAACTCTGCCTGTGGGAACAGATTTCGCCGGAGTTCTCGCGAGAGCCTAAGGCTGCTCCCTCAGTACCCTGGTGACGGTGTGTACTGCCGGCGTCGGATTGTTGGGTCGCCATGCCATCGCGATTTTCAGCGTGGGCGTGGCCCCGGCGATCGGCAGGTACACGACCCCGTCCATGGACAGATGCGCCGTCGACTCCACGACGACGGCGATCCCGACCCCCGCTCCGACCATGGCCAACAGGCTGTACGGATCGGGGGCTTCGTGTGCGATGGTGGGCGTGAAACCTGCTGTGGCGCAAACGGACAACGTTGCATCGCGCACCACCGAGCCGTGCTCGGCGGGATACATCACGAATCGCTCGGTTGCCAGGTCTTCCGGTGACACCGAGTCATGCGTACCGAGGTGATGCCTGGCCGGAACCGCGACCATCAAGGTTTCCTCCCGCACAGTGTGAGTCTCGAATCCGCGCGGAATGGGCAGGCCGACTATGCCCATGTCCAGTGCTCCGCGTCGGAGAGCGTCGAGCACCTCACCCGAGTACATCTGCGGCCGTAGTTCCAGTTCGATTCCCGGATGGGAGTCGGCCAAGGACCGTGTGAGGGCCGACAGGACGGTGTAGCCGCCTGTTCCGCCGAAACCCACTGTGACACGGCCCGTCTCGCCAGTCGACGCGGCCGATGCGATTTCTCGTACCACGGCGATCTGCGCTTCGATGATCCGTGCGGGCGTGACCAAGGCTTCGCCGGCGGCTGTCAGTTGCACTGATCTGGTGGTCCGGACGAACAGGTCGGTACCCAGTTCACGCTCGAGCCCCCGAATGGTCTGGCTGAGCGGGGACTGCCCGATGTGGAGTCGCTCGGCGGCCCGGCCGAAATGAAGTTCGTCGGCGACTGCGAGAAACGCGCGCAGTTGACGCAGTTCCACGTCGCTCCTCCCGGGTTTCATTATGTGGTTCTCCCACATAAATAAGTCGAACTAAGTCTTGGACTCTACATGGATTTCGGACGATAGTGATTCACGCCTCACATTGCATCCCTTGGTGATGCCCGACGCGAGAATCAGGGAGAACCGTGGATCAACACCCAGGTCAAGACACCAATCCGCCTGAATACAACACCAAACAGGCACGCAAGGCCGGAATCACGGCGTTTGTCGGAACGACCATCGAATGGTTCGACTTCTACATCTACGGAACCGCATCCGCCTTGGTGCTCGGCCCGCTGTTCTTCCCGGATGCGTCGCCGGCGGTGGGGACACTCGCAGCCTTCGCGACTTTTGCCGTGGGATTCGTGGCTCGTCCGGTCGGCGGAGTGGTGTTCGGTCATTTCGGAGACAAGTTCGGTCGCAAGAACGCCGTGATCATCACCCTCGCGCTCATGGGCTTGGGAACTGTCGGTGTCGGCCTCCTCCCTACGTACTCCCAGATCGGGATCTGGGCGCCGATACTGCTTGTGGCACTGCGTGTTCTCCAGGGCATCGCCATGGGCGGCGAATGGGGTGGCGCCGTATTGATCGCCACCGAGTTCGCTCCCCCGAAGAAAAAGGTGCTCTACGGTGCGTTTGCGCAGCAGGGTTCACCGGTCGGCAACCTGCTCGCGACGCTGGCCTTCCTCGGCCTGACGTTGATGTCGGATTCCGTGTTCGAGTCGTGGGGTTGGCGTCTGCCGTTCCTCGGATCCGCAGCTTTGGTGATCGTCGCTCTCTACATCCGTCTGCACATCTCCGAGACACCCGAGATGAAGAAGGCTGTTGCGGCACAAGAGCGTACACGGATGCCGCTGGTCGAAGTGTTGCGGTCGCATCCCGTCGAACTTGCCCTCGGCGTCGGCGCTGTGGTTGCCGGTGTTGCCATCACGTACGTCAAGACAACCTTTGCGCTCTCTTGGGCGACAACGGATCTCGGCTTCGAGCGTAGTGACTTCCTCCTCGTGATCACCGTGGCACTGGTAGCCCAGGCGCTCGTACAGCCTTTCGGCGCTGTGCTGGCCACGCGGATCGATCCGTCGAAAGCGGTCCGTTGGATGCTGCTTCCGGAGATCGTGCTCCTACCACTGATGTTCGTGCTGGTTCAGACGGGCTCCGTGCCCTTGGCGATTCTGGGTATGGTCCTCGCGACGGCGCCTCACGCAATGTATTACGCCGCGTTGGCCGGCATCCTGGCGCAGGTTTTCCCCACCAATGTTCGGTATACCGGCATCTCTCTGTCGTACCAATTGTCGACCGCCATTTTTGCCGGAACGGCCCCGATGGTCAGCCAGTATCTGCTGACGCGAACCAACTCGATCTGGCCGGTCGTAGCTCTAGGGCTCGTGTATGTCGTTCTCTCCCTTGTCTGTATGACTGCATTGTTGCGCAGGAGTGCGCTGCACGGGCAAGGGCTGGAGTCGACGAGCTCCTCGAACATGACCGATGCTTCCACCCTGAAAGGCGTTGACCACTGATGAACTTTGCACACACCGACCCCGCTCTGACAGCGGTAGTGGACAGATGGACCGCCGGGGCGGACCGAGAGACGTTGAACGGATTGCTCGACCGACTGGGCCGAGATGCAGCCGGCCGTTTGTCCGAGCTTGCCGACATCGCAGACAAGAACCCGCCGGTGCTGCAGCAATTCGACAAGGCCGGTGACCGCGTCGACCGGATTTCCTATCACCCGGCCTACCTGGAACTGTGCCGGGCGGCGTACAACGAGTACGGCCTGTCCGCCATGTCGCACCGAAAAGGGTTGCACGGATGGGACTCCGTGCATCCGCCACTCGCGAAGTACCTCGCGTCGTACATCTTCGTGCAGGCAGAGTTCGGGCTGGCCTGCCCGGTGTCGATGACAGATGCTGCTGCGCGGACCCTGCGTATGTTCGGTGATCCGGCCGTGTTCTCGCCCTGGATCGACGCGTTGACGTCGACGGACCCCGAGCAGGCGAAGACGGGTGCGATGTTCATGACCGAGATTCAGGCAGGCACCGACATCGCCTGCACCGAAACACGCGCCGAGCGCGACGGTGACGGATGGGTTCTGACGGGCAAGAAGTGGTTCGCCTCCAACCCGGATGCCGATGTGATCATCACCCTCGCGAGATTCCCGGGCGGACAGGATGGTTCGACGCGTGGAGTCGGAATGTTCATGGTGCCCAAGACCTTGGGATCCGGCGAGCGCAACAACCTCACGATCGATCGTCTCAAGGACAAGCTGGGTACGCGTTCCATGCCGAGCGGCGAGGTGACGCTGAACCGCGCGCACGCACTCCAGGTCGGCGAACTCGATCGAGGATTCCGCCAGATGGCGGAGATGGTCAACACGTCTCGCCTGTCCAATGCGATGCGTTCGAGCGCTCTCATGCGCCGAGCAGTCCGCGAAGCCGTCGAACATTCGAAGAGTCGAGTCGTGTTCGGTAAGAAGCTCTTCGACCAGCCGCTGATGCGGGCGACGCTTCTTCCCCTTGCACTCGATGCCGAGGCTTCGCTGGCCCTGGTCGCGTACAGCGCACAGTGTCTTCAGGCAGCAGACGGCGGCGACGAACAGGCGCGCGCACTGATCAGGGTGCTGACACCGATCGCCAAACACTTTGTCTGCAAACGCGCGCGGGTGGTCACCGGCGAGGCCATGGAGGTGCGCGGAGGAAACGGCTACATCGAGGAATGGGCCAACGCGCGACTAGTGCGGGATGCCCACTTGGGCTCGATCTGGGAGGGCTCGAGCAATGTCATTGCGCTGGACGTACTTCGGTGCCTACGCAAGTTCAACTCGCACCGCACGGTCGCGGAAGCGATGACGGACATCTTGTCCACCGTCGGACCGGATTGCGAAGCCGGGGCCGGAGTTCTGTTGCGGCGCTGGGAGGAACTGGTAGAGGAAGGAGATCGTCTGATCTCCGGATCTGACGATGCCGCGCAGGCTGCGAGTGCAAGGTACTCCGACGAGTTGGCTCGTACCGTCATGGCGACCCTGCTCTTCGACCTTGCGGATCACGGCATCCGACACGGTAATGGGTACCGGTCACTGCTGGTGGCGAATTCCTACCTGGCCGGTCTTGTGGGGAAGGTGCCGTCGGCTGCACTCGGCAATCTCGACGTGATCACCGACGGCGGTGACGTCGAGCTGGATGATGCACGTGACGTCGTAGCCGAGTTCCTCTCCGTAGCAGGAGGTCAGCGGTGAATTCTCCAACAGGACCCACACCCTTGGCTGGTGTCCGCGTGCTCGATCTGTCGAAGATCCTTGCCGGGCCGTACGCAACCATGTCGCTTGCCGATCTCGGTGCCGACGTCACCAAGATCGAACACCCTGAAGGCGGCGACCCCACGCGTTCGTGGGGGCCTCCCTTCGTCGGGGTCGATGCCGCCTACTATCTCGCGATCAACCGCGGTAAGAAGTCGGTCACGATCGACCTCAAGTCCACCGAAGGACAGGAGATCATCCACCGTATGCTCGAAGAGACCGATGTGGTCGTGGAGAACTTCAAGCCGGGCAGCGGATTACAGAAGATCTTCGACTACCAGGCGCTGTCCGAGCGATACCCGCATCTGATCACCTTGCACATCTCTGCCTTCGGTGAAGAAGGACCGCTGCGCGACGAACCGGGGTACGACATGATCGCGCAGGCCGCGGGTGGGCTCATGTCGCTCACCGGTGAACCGGGTGGTGCTCCGATGAAATCCGGGTTTGCGTTGGGAGACTTGGGCGCAGCGCTGTTCGGACTGGTCGGGGTGCTGGCTGCATTGGTCGAGCGAGGCCGGACCGGACGCGGACAGTACGTGACCACGTCGCTGTACGAGTGCCAACTCGCGATGCACGTGAATTGGGCGACCAGTTACTTCGCCACCGGTGAGCGCCCGACTGCGTTGGGCTCAGGTCATCCGAATCTTGCTCCGTATCAAGCATTTCCTGCCAGCGATGGGTACTTCGTCGTCGCTGTCGGCAACGACGCGATGTGGGCGTCGCTGGCCGAGGTCATCGGAAGGAGTGAACTGGTCACCGATCAGCGTTTTGCCCACAACCGCGACAGGGTGGAGAACCGCGAGAGTCTGGAACGAGAACTCACCAGCGCCTTCGCACCGGAGACCGTCGAACACTGGTGCGCTCTTCTCGCCGAACGCGCCGTACCGGTCTCACCGATCCGGCATCTCGACGAGATCTACTCCGATCCCCACACTGCCGCGCTCGGCATGGTCGGAACCGTCGACCATCCGACGCTCGGACCGTTGAAGCAAGTGGCCTTTCCGGTCAACTTCTCCGGCCAGAGGCCACGTCTGACGTCGGCGCCGCCCGTTCTCGGCGCCGACAACGACGAAGTCCTTGGTACCGCTCAGGCCAGCCCGCTCAACGCAGGCGGCGTGTTGTCGTCGCGCCAACCGATGGCCTCGGCAAGCGTCGTGAGGTCGTAGTCCGGTCCGCTGACGCCGACGGTGAAGAGCGAGACACCGTCGGCGACCAGGTCAGCAGCATTCTCGAGCCCAGGCCACGGAACCGAGTGCTCTACTTCCAGCGGGTTCCGGCCCACGTCGGCGCAATGGTCGGAGAGGATGTCTGACTTGCGAAGGTGTGTCTCACGGTCGCCGAAGCTGTGCCAGACGTCGGCGTACTCGGCGACCAGGCGCAGGGTCTTCTTCTCGCCGCCACCGCCGATGAGGACCGGGATGTTGCGCGTCGGCGGCGGGTTGCCCTTCGCCAGGCGGCCCGTGATGCGGGGGAGGTATTCGCCCAGCAGTTTCAGCCGTGAACCGGGAGTGCCGAAGTCGTATCCGAACTGGTCGTAGTCCTTCTCGAACCAGCCGGCACCGATACCGAGGATCAGGCGCCCACCGCTGATGTGGTCGACGGTTCGCGCCATGTCGGCCAGCAGATCCGGATTGCGGTAGCCACCACCGGTGACCAGGGCGCCGATCTCGACGCGTTCGGTCTGCTCGGCCCAGGCGCCGAGCATGGTCCAGCATTCGAAGTGTGCGCCGTCGGGATCGCCGGTCAACGGGTAGAAGTGGTCCCAGTTGAAGACGATGTCCACCCCGGCGTCCTCGGACCGCAAGACGGCGTCGCGTATCAACCCGTAATCGGGTGCGTGCTGGGGTTGGAGTTGAACACCGATGCGTACCGGACGAGTCATGCCACGCTCCTGACGAGAGGAATGGTTGTCTTCTCCCATCATGGCCGGGTGTGCGCGGTACCGCTACCGCCGCCGTCGGTGACGGGTTTGCCCGATCTTGTGCCCACCCCTTTTCGAGCGAACGGTACTTTCGGCGCCTTAGATCGACTGAACGTGCCGTTCGCTCAAACAGGGGGGCAGTCAAAGGGGGGGGCAGGCAAAAAAGGCGGCAGTCAACAGAGGGGGCGGGTAAAAACAGGGGTGGTCTGCCCACAGCAGACAAGCGGGGCCGCGGCACTGCCGCGCCGGTAGGAATGGATTCATGACTACTGAAGCTCCCACCGATACCGGCTACCGTGACCTGTTGACAGACAGGCTCTTCCGACAGCGAACCATTCTGCTCACCGGCGAGGTCAACGACGCCATGGCCGAACGTGTGTGTTCGGAACTGGTGCTCCTCGCCACCACCGACCCCAAGCGCGACGTCGTGCTCTACATCAATTCACCTGGCGGATCGGTGTTTGCCGGTCTGGCCATCTACGACACTATGAAGCTCATCCCCAATGACGTCGTGACGGTCGCGATGGGCTTCGCCGCCAGCATGGGCCAGGTGCTCCTCTGCTCCGGCACCCACGGCAAGCGAATCAGCCTGGCGCACAGCCGCATCATGATGCACCAACCTTCGGCGGGTATCGGTGGCACTGCGGTGGACATTGCGATCCAGGCCGAGAGCCTCGAGCTGATGAAGCGTCAATCGCAGGAAATCCTCGCCGCCGAAACGGGCCGGACCGTCGAAGAGATCGAGACCGACAGCGATCGGGATCGCTGGTTCACCGCCGAGCAGGCGCGCGAGTACGGAATCGTCGACCGCGTCGTGACGTCCTTCGCCGAGATAGCACCGCAAGCCACCTTCCCCAAGATCGGATTGTGACGTCATGTCCCAGTACACGATTCCCAGTGTCATCGAGCGAACACCAACGGGTGAGCGATCTTTCGACATCTTCAGCAGGCTGCTCAACGAACGCATCGTCTTTCTCGGCACAGAGATCGACGACGGCGTCGCCAACGTCGTGATGGCTCAGATGCTGCATCTGCAAGCCGACAACCCGGATCGCGAAATCGGTTTGTACATAAACTCTCCCGGCGGTTCCACCACGGCGATGCTCGCGATCTACGACACCATGCAGTTCTTGAAGCCGACGATTTCGACGTACTGCATGGGTCAAGCGGCTTCGGCTGCTGCGGTGCTTCTCGCCGCCGGCACTCCGGGCCATCGGCATGTTCTCGCCCATTCGCGGGTGCTGCTGCATCAACCGTCGACGCAAGGTAGCGGCACCATCTCGGACCTCGCACTTCAAGCAGCCGAGATCCTGAGAATCCGGGAGCAGACCGAGGCGATTCTGAGTAAGCACACCGGTCAGAGCGTCGAGCGATTGCGTAAGGACACCGATCGCGACAGGATCTTCACTGCCGACGACGCAATTTCCTACGGGCTGGCCGACACCCTCATCGAAGGGAACTGACTAGGCCGCCATCAGGACGGGACCCGAGATCGGTGAGGGAGAGTGCCCGAAGGTGAGGGAGTTGAGTGCAACGATCCTGTTGCCCGCTCGGAACAGTAGATGCTCGAGCGGCATCCCGAGCGCTTCGCAGATTGCGCGCAGAATTTCCGACGACGGTTCCTTCTTGCCCCGTTCGATCTCGGAGAGGTATTGCTTCGACATCCCGACCTTTGCGGCTACGTCGTCGAGAGTTCGGTCCTGATCGCGTCGAACCTCCCGCAGCACTCGTCCGTAGGCTTCACGAATCAGTGGGGGTTTGCGCACGGCAACAGCCGGATCGGGGAGTTCCGACTCACCCTTGACCAGGACCAGTCTGCGCGGCGCATCCATAGGCCGAGTATTCCAGCCGACCGGTACGGACACCACCGGGTTCGCCGAGGGCTGACATCTAGTCCGTTCGAACACCACCGGCAAGGAACATCGCTCGAAGAACGAAGGCCGCCTCGGGCCCGATGATCTCGCCGACAAGGCTGGTGTAGCGGTCGACGAACTCGGGCCCGTGGGAAGCCTCGTCGGAAGTGGGGTCGCCGAGGTGGTGCGCCAGTTCGTGCAAGACAACGAATTCGCGTAGCGCCCACCGGCCGTCACGGTCGTCCGGGACGGCGATGACGTCGTTCGAGTAGTGAGCGGCGGCATTGCCGCCGCGGGAGCGTACGGACACCGGAATGGTTGCGCGAGTCCAGGTCTCCCGTACCCAATTCAGCCCGAGTAGCTGATCGCAGTACGCCTGGACCGACTCCACGGAACCGAATTTGCGCTCGACCGGCAAGGTGATGGTGGAACCCATGACCTCGACGCTCCGAAGTCCACGCTGGTCGGCGCGATCGAACATGGTGCGCACCAACGTCTCTGCCTCGTAGACGGCGCTCCGCTGCGTATCCCTCACGAGTCCAGCTGCCCGCGCACCCCGCCGATCTCCGGAAGGTTCCCCAGACGTGCGGAGCGCGCCGCCCGATCACCCGCTCGTCGAGCATGTGAGGAATGCCCGGCGCTTGCGCGGCCGCCGCCCCGCCACGTCCCACGCGCTTTGGAGTTGGACGAGTAGTAGTCCTTCAGCTCGATTTCCTTGTTACGCAGCACGAGTGCGGTTTCGGAAGACGACGTGGCAGATTCTGCGATCGCGGTCTTCTCCGTCTCCTGCTTCGTCTCGGCCAACCGAGCGCCGATGCGGGACGCGTACGCCATCTGGAAGTTCAGGCGCGCCGTCACTCCGGCCACCGGCTTGCGGACCTGCGTGCTGACGCGTCGTCGTCCACGAGTTTCGACGACGGTCCGCACGGACGTTTCGCCGCGGTACGCCCCGGAACGCACGTAGGCATCGGAGTCACGCACCATCTGGAAGAGCAGGCTCGAATACAGGGCCTCGCACACGTCGATGTCGCCGGCGAAGCCGTAGGCGTAGATGACGGCCGACGTCTGCGCGATGTCGCATTGCACGTCGTTGGCAGCGGCGATCGCGATGA
Organism: Rhodococcus qingshengii JCM 15477; assembly: GCF_023221595.1. NCBI lineage: Bacteria > Bacillati > Actinomycetota > Actinomycetes > Mycobacteriales > Nocardiaceae > Rhodococcus > Rhodococcus qingshengii. Next base: position 6,289,428 of record NZ_CP096563.1, on the reverse strand, counting down.
ACAACTGGGCGTACGTTCGCAGTCCGCGCTTGCCCGGTTCGCCGATGGTGATGAGCCGTTGAGTGGGCGTCGCACGCTTTTCCGAAGACGCGGTATGCGCACGCGCGACCGCCAGGTCGATCGCGGAACTGGTGGCCAACCGCTGAGCGGCAGCCATGAAGGCTTCACCTTCGTGTGGATTGTCGGTGGACTCCGCTTGGCGAAGCAGCGCACCGATGCGGGTCAGCATCTTCTCCGAACTCACCGTGAAAGACTACGCTCGCGCGCCGACACGGACGTTTATGCTGCTAGCGCACACGCTCACCCTCAACTTGGATCGTCCGGCACGTTCCTGCCGGTAGAAGGGATCAACCCCGTCATGGCTTCAGTGACTTTCGAGAGCACCACCTGCCTGTTCCCCGGATCGAACACTCCGGCAGTGGACAAGCTCGACCTCGAGATCGAGGACGGCGAGTTCCTCGTCCTCGTCGGACCCTCCGGCTGCGGAAAGTCGACCACCCTGCGCATGCTCGCCGGGCTCGAAGATGTCCACAGCGGACGCATCCTCATCGGCGACCGCGACGTCACCGGTCAGGAGCCGAAAGAGCGCGACATCGCGATGGTCTTCCAGAACTACGCGCTGTACCCGCACATGTCGGTGGCCGAGAACATGGGTTTTGCGCTCAAGCTCGCCGGAACCAACAAGACGGAGATCCGCGCCCGCGTCGAAGAGGTCGCGAAGATGCTCGATCTCGAGCCGTACCTCGATCGCAAGCCCAAAGCGCTGTCCGGTGGCCAGCGTCAGCGAGTGGCGATGGGCCGCGCCATCGTCCGCCAGCCGCAGGTCTTCCTGATGGACGAGCCGCTCTCGAACCTCGACGCGAAACTCCGTGTGCAGACACGTACGCAGATCGCTCAGCTGCAACGACGCCTCGCGACCACGATGGTTTACGTGACCCACGACCAGGTCGAGGCCATGACGATGGGTGACCGCGTCGCCGTCCTCGAAAAGGGAATCCTGCAGCAGTGCGCCTCGCCGCGCGAGCTGTACAACAAGCCGAAGAACGTCTTCGTCGCCGGCTTCATGGGTTCACCCGCGATGAACCTCTTCACCCTCCCCGTCGTCGACGGCGGCGTCGCATTCGGTGACGGGATCGTTCCGGTTCCGCGCGAGACGATGAACGGCGTCGTCGAAACCGAGGTTGTTCTGGGTATTCGCCCCGAGCACCTCGAGATCGCCGCCGAAGGCCTGCCGATGGAGGTCGACGTCGTCGAGGAACTGGGCTCGGACGCCTACGTCTACGGCCGGACCACGATCGGCGGACGGTTGCAGCAGATCGTCTCGCGTGGTGACTGGCGCAATCCGCCGCAGAAGGGCGAGCGCGTCAACCTGCGCGTCGACCCCGAGAAGGTGCACATTTTTGCCACCACCGACGGGCGTCGCCTGGGTTAGGTGGACCTGTCAAACGACACATGACCGATTCAGGTTCGGCGTAATACCCACAAGTAGGGGTGTCTCGTGCCACAGTAGGGGCCGATGCCGGGAGACGGCACTCATGGCGCATGCCGTGAGCAGGCTCTCGGTGACCGTCTATTTGTCATACACATACGGGGAGCGAATCCATGGTTCTGAACTCGAAGGCGATGCGCCGCGCTGCAATTGCAGCCACGGCAGCGTCCATGCTGGTACTGGCAGGCTGTTCGTCCGATTCGGACAAGGACAGCGGAACCAGCACCACGGCCGCATCCGGGGGATCGTCCTCGAGCGAAGGCCGCGGACCCATCACGATCGTCGAGGGGCAGGATGCCCTGAACGAGGCGCTCGAAAACATCATCTCCGACTGGAATGCCGAGCATCCGGACGAGAAGGTCACGCTCAAGCCGCTGGCGAAGGAAGCCAACGCGCAGGTCGACGACATCACCCAGCGCATGCAGGCCAAGAGCGACGAGTACGACCTCATCGGCGTCGACGTCGTCAACACCGCCCAGTTCGCCGCAAACGGTTGGCTGCTGCCGCTCGAAGGCGACCTCGCGATCGACGAGTCCGGCCTCCTGCCGTCGACCGTCGCTTCGGGCACCTACAACGGCAAGCTCTACGCAGCGCCGAAGAACACCAACGCCGCGTTCCTGTACTACCGCAAGGACCTCGTCGAGAAGGCCCCCACCACGTGGGCCGAGCTCAAGGAAAACTGCCCGAAGGCTGTCGAAGCCGGCATCTCCTGCTACATCGGTCAGTTCAAGAACTACGAGGGCCTGACGGTCAACACCACCGAGATCACCAACGCCTTCGACGGACCGTGGGTCGGCCCGGACGGACTCACCCCGGCCATCGACGACAAGACGAAGGCAGGCGTTCAGTCGATCGTCGACAACTTCGCCGACAACACGATCCCGCAGGAAGCGCTGACCTACTCCGAGGGCGAGTCGCAGACCGCGTTCGGCGACGGCAAGGCACTCTTCATGCGCACGTGGTCCGGCTTCTCGGTCGACGGTGAGAAGACCTCGGTTGCCGGCAAGTACGGCTACACCGTTCTTCCGGGTGTCGACGGACCGGGCGCTTCGACCGTCGGCGGCTACAACGTCGGCATCAGCGCGTACTCGGACGCACCCGCCACGGCTCGTGACTTCCTCGAGTTCATGCAGACCAAGAAGTCGCAGACGTACTTCACCGAGGTCGGCGGCGCACCCGTCCTCTCGGCTGTCTACGACGATCCGGCAGTGCTCGCTCAGTTCCCGTACTTCGCGACCCTGAAGGAAGCACTCGCCACCGCTCAGCCGCGCCCCGTCACGCCGTACTACACGCAGGTGTCGAAGTCGATCTCCGACAACACCTACGCTGCTATTCGCGGCGAGAAGACCGTCGAGCAGGCCTTGGCGGACACCAAGGCCGGCATCGAAACCGCCGGTAACTGATCTACCAGGAGCAATAAGCAATGGCAGAACCGCAGGATCCTTCCGCGGCTGTGCCTACCAACCCCACGGTCGGGGCCGGTTCAACCGGTCCCGACCGTTCGGGCGTTGGTGGGAGACACCGTGCACCGGAACCGCTAGAAGAGCCGTCGGCATCCGAGGCAGCAGGGACATCCCTGACCAAGGTTCTGCCTGACCTTGCAGCTACTCCACCCCCGCCGACCTCGCCCCCGCCTGCGTCGGCCGACAAGCCGAAGAAGCGTCGACGAGTTCCGGTGTGGGCGTTCGTCGCACCGTCGCTGATCGTTCTCGCCGTCATCATTCTGTATCCGCTCGGACGAGCGATCTGGATGTCGATGCACAGCGACGGCAAGAAGCTCGATCCCGAGACCGGCATGTTCGTCACCGGTCAGTTCACGTGGTTCGACAACTACAAGAACTGGATCACCCAGTCCTGCAACACCGCCAACGGCTCGATTCCCTGCCCGCCCGGCACACTCGGATCGCAGTTCTGGCAGTCGATCGGAAATACGTTCGGCTTCACCGTCGTCACCGTCCTGCTCGAGACGGTGATCGGTCTGTCGATGGCGTTGATCATGGCCAAGACGTTCCGCGGACGCGGTTTGCTCCGCGCTTCCGTGCTGATTCCCTGGGCCATCCCCACCGCCGTCACCGCGAAGCTCTGGTTCTTCATCTTCGCCAACGACGGCATTGCCAACAAGATCCTCGGCACCAACATCCTGTGGACGGCGGACCCCTGGCCGGCGCGATTCGCGATCGTCGTCGCCGACGTCTGGAAGACCGCGCCGTTCATGGCGTTGCTGATCCTCGCGGGTCTTCAGATGATTCCCGCCGACGTCTACGAGGCCGCCAAGGTCGACGGTGCGACGGCGTGGCAGCGGTTCCGCATGATCACGCTTCCGCTGGTCAAGCCCGCACTCATGGTGGCGGTGCTCTTCCGCACGATGGACGCGCTGCGCATGTACGACCTGCCCGCGATCATGATGGGATCCAATCCCGCCACCTCCACCATCTCGGTTCTGGTGGTCGATCAGATGCGCGTCGGCGCCAATTCGGCGTCGGCACTGTCCACCATCACGTTCCTCATCATCTTCGCTGTGGCCTTCATCCTGGTCCGATTCCTCGGAGCCAATGCGGTCAGCACGCAGGAAAAGCAGCGGAAGGGGGAGCCGGTATGAACAAGGCACTACGCGGCAAGATCGGCACCTACATCGGCGTCGTACTGATCATCGTGTGGGGACTCGCTCCCTGCTACTGGATGATCGTGACGGCGCTGCGCGACCCCGCGGACACGTTCTCGACGTCGCTGTGGCCCACCAATCTCACTCTGTCCAACTTCACCGCGGCGCTCGATCCCGATGCCAAGGTGAACTTCACCCGTGCACTGATGAACAGCCTCATCATCGCGGGCGCGACCACGCTGATCGCCTTGGTCATCGGCGTGTTCACGGCGTACGCGCTCTCGCGTTTCGATTTCCGTGGCAAATACTTCGTCACCGGAATCATCCTCGGCGCGTCCATGTTTCCGGTCGTCGCCCTCGTGACCCCGCTGTTCCAGTTGTTCACCGACATCGGCTGGATCGGCAGCTACAAAGCGCTGATCATCCCGAACATCTCGTTCGTGCTGCCGCTGACGGTCTATACGCTGACGTCGTTCTTCTCCGAGCTTCCGTGGGAGCTCGAAGAGGCGGCGCGTATTGACGGCGCCACCCGTGGCCAGGCCTTCCGTCTGATCATGCTTCCGCTCGCCGCGCCGGCACTGTTCACCACCGCGATCCTCGCCTTCATCGCAACGGTCAACGAGTACCTGCTCTCGCTCCAACTCTCGAGTGACAAGACCGCACCCGTCACCGTGGCGATGGCCAAGTTCTCCGGAACGGACCCATTCGTCACGCCGTACACCTCGATCATGGCCGGCGGAACCCTCGTGATGGTCCCGCTGGTCATCATGGTTCTCATCTTCCAGCGACGCATCATCGCCGGTCTGACCGCAGGCGGCGTCAAGTCGTGATGCGCGCTTGCGCACGGTTTCGATGAGGCGGGCTTCGCGCGCCCAGCGTATGGAGCTGATTGCCGGCTTCATCTCGGTCTTCGCCCTCATGGCGTTGATCGGCGCTGTGGTCGCGATCGTCAAGGGAGACCCCGGCGTGATGCCGTCTTTGGTGCTGCTCGGTTGCGTCGTCGCTCTCGGGCTCGCGTTCCGCGGATATCGGAACGCGGTCCGAGCAGAACGTCGCGAGTAGCCAGCCCGGTAGGGTGACATTTCGGTATCGCAGTTGCCGGGAGTTATCTGATCGAGATATCACCCTGGTGGAATGGTGCCGGTAAGTCCGGATCCACGACCGGGAGTGTTGAGTGAGTCCATCGAACAGATCGAGTGCGACGGGTGGCGATCAGTCGTCGGCTCGATCGGGCAAGTCGGCTAATTCGCCCCGGTCGAACAAGTCGGCCAAGCCCGCGAAAAAGCAGCGCTCGAAGTGGCGGTACGTCCGGCGGACCATCTACGTGCTCGTGCTCCTGATGGTCATCGTGCCCGCGTCGGTTTTTGCTGTCGCGTACAGCCGGACCGACGTCCCGCGCCCCTCTGACATGCAGACCAATCAGGTGTCCACCATCTACATGGCCGACGGCACGACCGTGCTCGGCAAGGTAGTGCCGCCGGAGGGAAACCGGACCGAGGTCGCGTTGTCGGCCATCCCGATTCACGTCCGCGATTCGGTGCTCTCGGCGGAGGATCGTAACTTCTACACCAACCCCGGGTTCTCGATCTCCGGATTTGCTCGCGCTGCCCGCGACAACGTGATGGGCAAGGAAAGTGCCGGCGGTGGCTCGACGATCACTCAGCAATACGTGAAGAACGTCTTGGTCGGTGACAAGCGCAGTATCGACAGGAAGCTGCGTGAGCTCGTCATCTCCGCCAAGATGGCGCGCGAATGGTCCAAGGACGACATTCTTGCCGCGTATCTCAACACCATCTACTTCGGTCGCGGTGCGTACGGCATCGCCGCCGCGTCGAACGCGTACTTCGACAAGCCGGTCAGTGAGCTGAGCGTCGAGGAAGGCGCAGTTCTCGCGTCCGTCATCCAGAGCCCGTCGTTCCTGGACCCCGAGACCAATCTGTCCGCGCTGCAAGCGCGCTGGGACTACGTTCTCAACGGCATGGTGGAACTGGGCAGCCTGACCAAGACGGATCGCGACGCGATGCAGTTCCCGGCCGTCGCCCCCGCCAATCGGCCGACCGATCTGAACCAGGCGCCAGGACCCGAAGGCCACATCAAGACGCAGGTACTCAAGGAACTGGCCGAGGCCGGTATCAGCGATCAGACGCTGAACACCGCTGGTCTGCAGATCACGACGACCATCGACCCGGTTGCGCAGGAAGCTGCGCTGAACGCCGTCAGGCGGAATCTCGAGGGCGAGCCGGAAGACCTGCGGACCGCAGTAGTGTCCATCGACCCCAAGACCGGTGGCGTCGACGCCTATTACGGCGGTGACGACGGAGCCGGCTTCGACTACGCCCAGGCGCCGCTGCAGACCGGTTCAGCGTTCAAGGTCTTCGGTCTGGTCGCAGCATTGATGGAAGACATTCCGCTGTCCGCACGGTTCGACAGTTCACCGCTCACGATCAACGGCGTGACCATCGGAAACGTCGGCGGCGAATCCTGTGGTCGATGCACCATCGCCGAGGCACTCAAGCGTTCGCTGAACACCAGCTTCTACCGGTTGATGCTCTCGATGGAGAACGGTCCCCAGAAGATCGCCGACGCCGCCCACCTGGCCGGCATCCCCGAGCACATTCCCGGACTCGACTACCCGACGCTCACACAGGAGGGTGGTCCGCCGGAGAACGGAATCGTGCTCGGCCAGTATCAGTCTCGCGTTATCGACATGGCGTCCGCTTACGCGACGCTCGCCAATTCCGGTGTGTACCAGCAGCCGCACTTCATCCGGAAGGTCGTGACGGCCGAAGGTGAAGTCCTGCTCGATCGCCCGGTCTCTCCCGGTGAGCGTCGTCTCGATGCTGCCGTTGCCGACAACGTCACGCAGGCAATGCTCCCGATCGCGTCGTACTCGAACGGTCACGCGCTTGCCGGTGGACGCCCGTCTGCTGCCAAGACCGGCACCGCGCAGTTGGGTGACACGGGGCAGAACAAGGATGCGTGGATGGTCGGTTACACGCCGTCGCTGTCCACCGCGGTGTGGATCGGAACTTCCGACGCTCAGGCCATCACCAACTCCTACGGTGGTTTGATCTACGGCTCCGGAGTGCCTGCGGACATCTGGAAGAGCACGATGGACGGCGCGCTGAAGGGATCCGACTGGGAGAGCTTCCCGTGGCCGGACCCCATCGGCGGGCAGGCCGGCGTTCCCGCGAACTCCGGCGTGACCTCGGGGGACGGGACGGGCACGCCCACGACGGGCGCGGTCGCTCCCCCGGCGCCCATCGAGGTGCCCGGCCTACCGCCGATCGAAGTGCCGCCGCTCCCCCAGTTGCCGCGTCAGATCGAGATCCTGCCGGGCATCGTCATCCCACTACCGGGCTGACAAGCAGCGCTCGATTTCCGGTTCTCAGGCCTGATCGTCGAAGAGACCGAGTTGGGTGGGCGCTGCATCCTTGGCGGGCAGTACGACGACGCGCAGTCCGCGCCTGAGGTTGCGGATCGCGTGCGTCCACGCGCGCTTCTCGCCCGCACACAGGTCGGTGTCGTCGTCCTTGCGGCGGATGGACTCGGTCAACGCCTCGTGCCAGGCAGTCTCCTGCTCCTGGCTGATCCGCAGGTAGTCGAGAATGGTGTCGCGGTCGTGCTCACAGATCACGGCAACCTCTTCGGCGCTGAGCTCGCCCGTTCCGTCTGCGTCGAGTTCGAGGAGCGCCATGAGAGCCGGCGGAAATTCGTGGCACTCGTGTGACTCGTATTCGGCACCGGGATCTTCGTGCTCGGAGGCCATGCCGTCGTTGAAGGCGGTGTCTCCGGTTGCGCGGATGGGTTGCCCGCCCAGTTCTTCGGCGAGTTCGTCGGATGCTTCGGCCAGTTCGGCGAACGAGCGCAGAGCCCGCAGCAGGTGCTCGGCGACGAAGGGTGCGCCGTCCACGCGGACCACGCCCAGCACACTCTGCTCGACGAGAATGAGCTTGATGGTCGGCCATTGCCGATTGAGCTGAGCAAGAATTACAGCAGCGTTCTCGAGGTTCTCCACCGAATGCACGACCCGCGAGAACACCTCTACGTACTCGTCGTCCTCGAGGACACGAACATAGGTGACCTGCTCACCGCGGACCAGCGGGATGTCGCCGTCGTCGTCACGCTTGGGCGGATGACCGAGAAGGCGCTCGACGGCCCCGTCGACCAGGATCCGCAGCATGTCGCCCGAACCCGAGGGAGCGTGAGACGGCGTCGTGGCGAACGCCGGCGTCGACTCGCGCCCACTGGTGCTGGCACGCAGGAACGACGGGTGCGCAATGCTCCACATTTCGCGGAATACGCGCAACACCATTGTCACCAGCTCCTCGGGACGAGCGCGGTCGACGTCGATGTAGAAGGACATGGACCCATTGCCCTCGGGTTCGTGCTCGCACAGATCGGGAGCGTTGAACCCCATGTCGAGCAGCGCTGAATGGTCTTCCGGTTCGAGCATGCGCAGTGGATGCAGAAACCTGTTGGAAGGAACTTCACAGCGCACGGAGGTCTGGTTCCATGCGAAGAACTGGATGCACGCGGGTGCGTCGGCCAGTTCGTCCATGCTGTCGTAATGCGACTCCACCACGAGGGTGTCGTCGTCCTCCATCACGGAGATGTAGCGAGCGAGATGAGTCTCGAAAGTAGTCCAGGCACTCAGGATTTCCAGATCGAAAGTATTGTCCGACATCGTCGCTCCTCTGGTCCGGGGGCGCATGGGGCCCTACCGACGACTCGCCGAAACCCCTGCTTTTCAAACCCCGCCTACGACGTTAGTCGTGGGGTCCGACAGTGACAGTGTTCGTAGGATCCGAGTGACCGTGTTTCAGTCAGGGGATTATCTTCCGAGCCTGCAGATTGGCGAAGATGTCGAGTAACATCGCTTCGGTGTCGACGTGGCGGTGAAATCCGAACCGCCGAGCTTTCGATCCGTCAGCGAAAAAGTCGTAGTCCCATCCGAATACGAAGTCACCGAACCCCCAGGACGAGACATCGGAATACGGGGTCCGAGCAAGGTGGTGTTCCTCGACGAGTTCATCCCACACCGACTCCTTGTCCGCCATTGCGACATCGAGGGACATCGGGAGCGGAGGTGCGACGTCCATGTCGAAGAAGGCTGCGATCTTCGGCCACATCTCCTGCCAGCGGAACAGGTCGCCGTTGTTGATGTTGAACGCCTGATTTGCGCACTCGGGGTTGGTCGCGGCCCAGACCGTCGCTTCGGCCAGGAGTCCGGCGTCGGTCATCTCGATCAAGCTGGTGTACGCGCCGGGTTTGCCGGGGAATCGGAGTGGGACACCCAGTTTCTTCGAGATGGTCGCGTAGACGGCGATGACCATCGCGAGGTTCATCGGGTTGCCCAGTGCGAATCCGGAGACGACCGAGGGTCTGATCGCCGACCATGTCCACGACTTGCCGAGCTGCCGACGTTCGAGGAACTGCTGTTGGTCGACGTTGAACTCGGGTGGCATGTGCGGTGGATCGCTCTCGCGGGCCGGAGTTTTGAACGGTCCGAGGTGTGCCCCGTAAACCTTGTAGCCCTGCATCAGGCTGACGTGCTCGAGTCCGCCCGCAACGGGCTCGATGGCGTCGAGAGTGTTGACCAGCATCGCCAAGTTGGGCGGAACCAGCTCGGCCCATGTCGGGCGGTCTTGATAGGCGGCGTAGAAGACGTGAGTGACGTCGCCCAGTCCGCTCAGTGCCGCTGCAGTCCGGTAAGGATCGAGCAGGTCGACTGCGATGTGTTCGACCCGGTCGGTGTCCGTACCGCCTCGCCGCGAGAGTCCGATGATCTTCCATTCTCCGGTCGACTCGAGGTGATCGATCAAGTTCCCACCGATCACGCCTCGGGCTCCGACCACGAGTGCCACTTTGTCGTGCTGCACCATTTCAGCCTCCCATTGGTATATCGCGATGTTGCGATATAGGGAGTGAACCACACATATCGGCATTTCGCGATCTAGCGGTATGCTCACGAACATGGAAGACGCAACAACCGAGTGGGAAACGGCGTTCAAGGCGCTGGCCAACCCGATGCGTGTGCAAATCCTGCAGTGGTTGAAAGACCCCGGGAGCTTTCCCCCTCAGCTCGAGCCTGCTGAGGAGGTCGGAGTGTGCCTCAAGCACATTCAAGCGAGGGCGAAGGTGTCGCAATCGACGGCGTCTCAGTACATGGCCGCACTCCAGGCCGCGGATCTGGTGACCACCACACGAATCGGTCAGTGGCGGCATTACAAGCGAAACGAGCAACAGATCGAGAAGCTTGCTGCATTCATCAAGCAGGGTTTGTAGGTACCAGCACCTGACCGATCCCTCCGGGGCCGCCAACGTTGTGGCAAAACCTCACATCGCCGGCGCCGTCGGTATGTGCATTGTGGTCGTTTCTCGGGTTGCTCGTTGTCCTTACGCTCGGCAGAGGGTACTGGCAAGGAGAGGCGTGCGATGAGTCGTGAGAGCTGGGTGGGCCGTGATGCCCGATCCATCGCCGAGGCCGTGCGGTCGGGTCAGGCGTCGGCGCGGACCATCGTCGAAGACCACCTCGCACGGGTCGACGAATGCAATGACGAACTCAACGCACTGGTCACCGTGTGCGCCGAGGAGGCTCGCACGGCCGCGGATGCCCTGGACGAACGACGCCTTCTCGGTGAGACACTCGGCCCCCTTGCCGGGGTTCCGTTCACGGTCAAGGACCTGATCGCCACTGCCGGCGTGCGCACCACTGCCGGTTCTCGCACTCTGGCGGACAACGTCCCGGCCGTCGACGCCCCGGCCGTCGCGGCATTCAAGGCTGCCGGTGCGATTCTGATCGGCAAGACCAACACCCCGGAATTCGGCGCGTGCGGCCTGACTCGAAACGAACTGTTCGGAACCACGGCCAGTCCGGTGCGACCGGACGGCGTCGTCCGGTCCCCCGGCGGGTCGAGTGGCGGCGAGTCCGCGTCGGTTGCTGCCGGAATGAGCGTGCTCGGACTCGGTACGGATTTTGGTGGCTCGGTGCGTTGGCCCGCCCACTGCACCGGCCTCACTTCGGTTCGCCCGACGCTCGGACGTGTCGATCCGGAAGGTCAGTATCCAGGCGTGCTTTCGGATGGACGGGTACTCGCCAACCCTGCGACGATGCACGGCACGATCCAGACCATCGGCCCACTGGCCCGCAACCTCGGTGATGCGGCGCTTGCGTTGCGCGTCCTGTCGATGCCGCATTTCTCGTGGAGCGAGCCTGATTCGGTCGACGTCGATGACCTCGACATCCGCTGGGCCACCGGCGAGGGAACGATTCCCGTCGACGAAGAAATCCGGTCAGCGGTTCGGACGGTGGCGATCAGCCTGGACGCGAGCGAGTACGACGGTCTGGCTCTGCCGCGGGCCAACGCGCTTTTCGGCGCGTTGCGATCGGTCGAGACCCACGCGGACATCCACTCTCTCGCCGCAGGTTCAGCGCACTCTTTCGACGCGGACATCACCGCCATGCTTGCGGCAGGCCGTGATCGCAGTTCCGCCGAGGTGGAAGCGCTGTGGGCGGATCGTGCGATGTTGATCGCCGAATTCCTCGACGAGATGGGCGACGTCCTGATTCTGCCGGTTGCGTCGGTGCTCGCTCCGCCGCTCGGTGTGGAGAGCTTCGAGGTGGGCGGTCGCAAACTCACGTGGATGGACGCGCTCGCGAGTTGCCGGGCGATCAGTGTGCTCGGCCTTCCGTCGGTCGTGGTTCCGGTAGGACTCTCCCGCAACGGTTTACCGGTCGGAGTGCAAGTGGTGGCCCGGCCGTTCCACGAGCATGTTGCGCTGTCCGTGGCGGCGCGAATCACGTCGAATGCGCAAGCTCTAGTCTGACTTCCATCTTTCGGTTTCGGCTGCGAAACGTGTTGCGTACGAGTCGGCCAGGTCGTGAAGCGTGGTGACGCAGTCGCCGTAGTACGTCGGTGCATGCATGGTAGCCAGAATCCGCGGCTCGAGGTCGGCCAGGGCGCGGATCGTGGGTTCGAGATCCGGGGTGAGGCAGGTGGCGTGGCCCAAGTCCTCGGCTTCCAAAGCGGGACCGACGATTTCGTGCTCGGTGGTCGCGGGGTGGTGCCCGAACGCAGTGAAGAGATCTCCGCAGAACAGCGTCGACGTCGTCTCCTCGAACATCAGACCCGCGTCCCAACCGTGTGGGATGTGTGGGGTGTCGATGTGCCGGACTCGGCGGCTGCCGGTTTCGAGTACGTCGCCGTCCTGCAAGGGAAGTGGCGCCCGATCGGCCAGATCGTTGACCTGGACGAAGCACCCCATCGCACCGTGTGCAACTTGCGCTTCGGGGGCCGCCGCAAGCCAGGAGTTCATGGACCCGCATTCGTCGGCCTCGACGTGACCGAACGTGATCCATTTCAGACGGTCGATGTCGATCAGCGTGGAGAGTGCGTCGGAAGCCGAGGTGAACAACGCTCGCTGCCCGGTGTGGAAGAGCAAGGGTTCCTCGCCGTCGACGAGAAACTGGTTCATCGTGAGGTTCGCTTCGTCCACGAAGGTCGACAGTCGGTAGATGTCCGGCGCGATTTCGGTGATCGTGATGGTCATCGCTGTGCTCCGATCAGGGCTGTTGTACATGTCGAGCTGTCTTCTCCAGCCTTCTCGCCGCCCCTCGCCTGCACAAGGTTCTGGACGTGCTTACGGCTCTGCAATAGTCGAGGACGTGTTCGTACTGCTGCTGACAGGCCCGCCGGGCGCGGGGAAGAGTTCCGTGCTGACCGCGCTTCACGATCGACTCGGCGAGGCCGGGGTGAGCAACGCGATGATCGAGGTGGACGAACTCGAGCGGTGCTATCCGCCGCTGGGGACCGAACGGGCAATCGCACACGTCGGGATGCTGTGTGCGTCGTACCGGGAAGCGGGGTACGAACTCCTGTTCCTCACGGCTACCGTCGAAGACGACGACTACGGGCGCGCCCTGCTGGCCGCGACCGGCGCCGAGGGGCACCTGCTGGCGCGCCTCGAGGCCGATCCGGATACGTTGCGTACCAGAATCATCGAACGTGAACCGGCCGGCTGGGCCGGGTTGGACGAGTTGGTGGAGGCGTCACAACTGCTGGCCGGTTCGATGCCGACGCTCAGTGGAGTCGACGTGGTTCTGAGCACCGACGGCCGCGATCCCGAAAGTGTTGCCGACGATCTGGAAGCGGCTCTGCGAGAACACAGTCCGTCGCTTCTAGCCGTCGGTGTTCAGAGCGGTGACCACTGAAGCGAACATCGTCGACTTGATTGCCCCCAGTGTGCCCGCATTCTTCGGGCCGATCGGTGCAACCATTTCGATGGCCTTGGCGGTCAAAGCGTCGACGGATGCGGTGAAGTCCACCAAACCGGCTGCGAATGCGTCACTTCCGCCGTATCGCCGCCCCGTGGTCATGGCGACGATTGCCGACGCCGGGCTGAGTTTGGCCTGGATGAGAGCTGCCATTCCTTCGGTGAAGGGGATGTTGATGTCCACCTCCGGGAAGCAGTAGTAGCCGCGATCATCGCGCATGACGCGGTAATCGTGCGCGATGCCGAGCATGGCGCCGGCTCCGAAGGCGTGGCCGTTGATCGCCGCGACGGTGGGCATCGGGAACGTCAGCATCCGGGCGAACAGCGACTGCACCTGCTGCACATACCACTTCGCCTTGTCGCCGTTCGCGCCCAGCCAGTCGAGGTCGAGTCCGTTGGAGTAGAACTTGCCCGTCGCCGTGGTGACCAGGGCATGTGCGCTTTCGCTCAAAGCCTGGTCGAGTAGCTTGTCGACGGAATCGAGCCACTCCGGCGAGAATCGATTCTCGTCCTCGCCGAGATCGAGAACGGCGATCTTGTCTTCGAAGCGCAGAGTTGCGGTCATGATTGGCCTTTCCTGTTGCGTGGCTTGGGCAGTGGTGGGTCGAGATGCAGAACCGCTCGAACGGCGGCATCCAACCGCGCGCGTGCTGCGGCGTCGGGGACTCGCCAACCGTCGGCGCGTTTGGCGGGATGAATGAGTAATCCGGTAGGCAGGCCGACAACACAGGCCTCGATTGCCTCGACGGCTCTGCCGTCCTTGCGGCCCCAGAGCGCGGTCGACAACCGGATGAACAACTCGACCAGAGACCGGTCGAGTTGTGTGAGTTGCTCGGCGATGTCGGCAGGGACGTCGGTGCCGAGCAGTTCGTCGCGCTGGATCGTCAACAGCAGCAACGCGGATTGTGGGTAGTCGAGCGCGAAGACGGCCGGAACTTCGGCGGCCGCGACGACGGCGGAAACCGCCGAAGTCGGCGACGGGTCCGCGAGAGCGTCGTCCACTCTCGATTGTTGAAGCGCGAGAAATCGTCGCGCAGCACGCAGCCACGCGCTACCGACCAGTCCACTGCGAGAGCCGAATGCGTGATAGATCGCCCCGTTGGATACACCGGTGGCGTCGGAGACTGCCCGGACCGTGACAGCGCTCGGCCCGGCAGTGGCGGCAAGTTTTTCGGCAGCGTCGAGCAGGGTGTCGAGGTCGTGGACGCGTGGCCGAGGCATGAACGCACAGTAACAGAGCGTCTGCTCTGTTACTAGAGTGCGGTCAGATCACCGAATTTGCGCGAAGATCCTCGATCTCCTCCGGGCGCAGGCCGAAGTCGGTGAGTACGTCGTCGGCGTCACCGCCGAGAGTCATGGGTGGCGCATTCCTGACGGGAAGGGTCTTGCCGTCCACCCAGAACGGTCCGCGGACAACGGGAATCGACGTTCCGTCGGCGCTCTGGGTCTGCTCGACCATCTGCAATGCCTCGACTTGCGGGTCGGAGAACACCTGATCGATCGAATGGATGGGGCCGCAGGGGATTCCGGCACCGCGGATCTCGGAGATCCATTGCGCCGCGCCCTTCGTGGTCAGTAGGTCCTCGAGTTCTTTGGTCAGTTGGTCTCGGTGCGCCAAACGTTCTTTACCCGTGGCATATTCGGTACGGAAGGCGAGCTCGGGGTCACCGAGTACCGAGCACAGTGCGATCCAGTGCTTGTCCGAGCCGGTCGCAATGTTGATCGGGAAGTCGGCAGTGTCGAAAGCGCCGTACGGCGTGATCGTCGGGTGCGTATTGCCGTTCGGCGTCGAAACCCGCCCGGTGCTCAGGTAGTCCTGCGCCTGGAAGGTCATGATCGAGATCGCGGATTCCAGCAACGAGGTCTGCACGCGGTGCCCACGACCGTCGCGACCGCGAGAGGCAAGCGCCGCCGTGATGCCCAGCGCTGCGTAGATGCCCGAGACCGTGTCGATGATGGGGATACCGACCCGCATCGGGGTCTGTTCCCCGGCACCGGTGACCGACATCAGCCCGGACATACCCTGGGCCACCTGATCGAGTCCGGGCGCGAACTGGTCCGGGCCCACCGGGCCGAAACCACTGATGCTCATCACGACGAGCCCGGGATTCTCCTGCTCGAGCGAGTCGGGATCGAGCCCCATGTCGGCCAGTACTCCCGGACGGAAGTTCTCGACCAGCACATCTGCGTCGAGGGCCAGGCTGCGAAGCAGTTTCCGCCCGCGGTCACTGCGCATGTCGATGGCGATCGACCGTTTGCCGCGGTTCACGGAAGCGAAGTAGAGGCTTCGATCGCCGTCGAACGGCGGCCACTGACGTGAACTGTCGCCGGAGCCACGGGTTTCGACCTTGACCACGTCGGCGCCGAAGTCCGAGAGCAGCGACGTGCACAGAGGGCCCGCGAGAGCACGGGTGAGGTCGAGAACTTTGATACCGCTGAGCAATTGGTCCATGGGGGAAACCTCGGTTCTGTGGTGTGCAACGTCGCCCACTCGATCCGTCGCACCATCTGCGTGAATTGCCGCTGCAGTGATCGTCGGAGAGGGGAAGAATGAAGGTCAGGCCTGCTTTCGGCTGGGCTCGGTGACAACACTGGTCGAGAGCGCAAGGTGATGCGACGGCGACATTGCACAACTGCAGGGCCCGGATTTAGGCGCATTGTGTGACAGGCAGGATTGCGGTGGGCCGATACCGTGAACTCTCTACGGACGGCGATGCAAGCGGGAGGCGAGGCGATGCGCGACATTTCCACTCAGCTGGCGCAGTGGCACGCCCGCGGCGAGGATTTTGCACTGGCGACGGTTGTCCGTACCTGGCGATCCTCACCGCGCATGCCCGGTGCTTCGATGGCCGTCTCACGCTCCGGCGAGGTGGTCGGCAGCGTCTCGGGCGGGTGTATCGAGAGTGCACTGTACGAGATCGCCCAGGAGGTTCTCGCCGACGGCACCAGTCGCGTCGAGGTCTTCAGCGTCTCCGACGACGACGCCATCGGAGTAGGGCTGACCTGCGGCGGAACCATCGAAGTGTTCGTCCAGGCCGTCGGAGCCGATTTCGTCGAGTTCGGTCAGGTTTGTGAACGGATCGAGGCCGATACGCCCGTCGTCGTGGTCACCGAAGTGCGTCCGGGAGCACCGGCACGGCACCTCGTCGTCGAGCACGGCCGACGCAGCGGAGATCTGGATGCCACGGAGGACGAGGTGTCCATCCTGCTGCGCACGATGGACACCGGTGAGTCCGTCGCTTTTGTCGCGCCGGCGGGAACTCTCATCGATTCGCAGCACGACCTGCTGGTCGAGATCTTCGCGCCACTACCGCGGATGTACGTGTTCGGGGCCATCGACTTCGCGGCCTCGATGTGTACGTTGGGCGCCTTTGCGGGTTATCGCGTGACCGTCGTGGACGCACGGCCGGTCTTCGCGACACGGGCGCGCTTCCCCGACGCCCACGATCTGGTCGTCATGTGGCCACACAAGTTCCTCGAAACCGCACCGATCGACAACAAAACCGTCCTGGCCGTGCTCACGCACGACGAGAAGTTCGACATCCCCCTGCTCGAGATCGCGCTGCGTTCGCCGGCTGCGTACGTCGGCGCGATGGGAAGTCGTGCGACGCATGAGCGTCGGGTGGCGCTGTTGAAGGAGCGAGGCGTCACCGACGTCGAGTTGGGGCGTCTGCACTCACCGATCGGGTTGGATCTCGGCGCGAGGACACCTGAGGAGACTGCAGTGTCGATCCTCGCCGAGATGACCAAGACCCTGCGCAATGCCTCCGGTTTGGAACTGCGGGATCTGCAGGGGCCGATCCACCCGCCACCTCAGGAGAATCCGACCGCCCTGCATCGAACGGCCTGAGTCGACTGCGCTGAATTCGGACATCTTGTGTTCGGTGGGGATAGGATCGTTTCTTTCGTGAACCATCTTCCGTGATCCGAATGAAATCGAGGTGCCTGCCAAGTGGCAAACCCGGCCGTACCGGCATCCGAGGTGAATGCTGTTCTCTCCGAACTTCTTCGAACCCAGCTCCTTCCTGGTGTTCGAAAGGTCGCCGGCGGCTGCGAAGACCCGACGGTAGCCCGGGTGGGATTCATGGCGGTTCCGGACATCGGACCGTGGCTGCGGCACGGACAGTTGCTGATCACCACGCCGGAAACCCTCGCCAGGGTCACCGAAACCTTCAAAGCATTTGTCGGACGGTTGTCGACGCGAGGTGTTGCGGCACTTGCCGTCCAATTCGGCGCAGACGGGGACACTCTCGCGCCGGAGCTGGTCGACGCGGCCGAAAGCGCCGGCTTCCCGCTCCTGGTTTTTCACGGTGCGTGTGATCACCCTGCGGCGAGAGACCGTGAGCAGACGGAGTCGGCCCAGATCGACGCCATGTTCGGGGCCGAGCGCTTGCGACGGCTGCTGGTCGACGTCGTGATGGGCGGCGGCGGCCTCCCGCAATTGACCGAAGTCATCGCTCGGGAGATGAAGGGCGCTGCCCTGATCACCACCTCGGACGGACGCGAGATCTGCCGCGCCGGGGACGCCGCGGAGCGCAAGCATCTGTCTGCCTGTCCCGCCGTCGATTCCACCGGTCGTCTGCGGACCGACACCGTCGAGGGCGGATTGGGTCTGCACGAGTTCGACGGTCAATTCATCGCGGTGTCCGCGATTTCCGCCAATCACATCGACCACGGGCGTCTCGCGTTGTTCACCGGTGAGCGCGTGATGACGAGTTACGACCAGTACCTGGTCGAGCGGGCCGCGTCGGTGTGTGCGTTGGTCATCACCCGCGAACAAGCCGTGGCGTCGGTGGAGGAACGCCATCGCGCCAACTTCGTTCACGACCTGCTCCTCGGTCGGGCCGGGGACCACGATCACGTTGTCTCCCATGCCAAGACATTCGGTTGGGACTTCGACCGCCCGCTGGTGATCGTCTCGATCGAGCCGGACCCGATCGACGAACCGGCCTCTGCGGCGCCCGCTCGGCTGCCCGTCGTCGATCGCCAGGCGATGGCGTTCTCCGGCGCGATCGCCCACCGCGATCCCGGTGCGGCGGTGACCGCGCTGACGGGCGAGACGGTGATCGTGATGGGCGTCGGCACCGACACGATGGCATTGGTGCGGGACCTCGTCACGGTCGTTCGCGGTGAAGGTGGCGGCGGGAGAAGGCCGTTCAGTGTCGGGGTGTCCCGGCCGACAGCGGCGATCGACGCCGTTCCGGCGCTCTACAGTCAGGCGCGCACCGCACTGACCGTCGGACGCCGGATCTCCGGTCCGTGGACGGTGACTCAGTTCGACGATCTCGGTGTGTACAGACTGCTCAGTCTGGTCGAGGACGAAAACGAGCTGGAGACGTTCGCGCGGGAGACACTGCGGGAACTGACGGAGGAAACTGCCGAAGCGCAGGACATGCGCAAGACATTGGAAGTCTTGCTCGCGACCAACATCAACATCGCCGAGACAGCGCGCAAGCTCCACTTCCATTACAACACACTGCGTTACAGGGTCGTTAAGCTGGAGAAAATGCTTGGACCCTTCACGGCGCAACCCGAGCTCCGGCTGGATCTGTCTCTAGCACTGAAGATAACCGCGATGCGCGGCATCAATCACTAATATTGCCAATCCGAGTCCGTGGGTTCTGGCAGATTGTCATCACGTCGATACCCCTGCTCTGTAATAGCGTTTCACTCCAGTCACGGTGTTTTGTGAGCTGGAGCACACTCAGCGTTCGGACACCTTCCTCTGCACGAAAGGTCCCATCATGCCGATTTGGACGTTGCACGGAGATGGAAAGAACATCAGACCGGGTGAAGTGGTCGCTCCCGGCGAGCGGCTCAGCTGGGGAAGAACCATCGGGCTGGGCAGCCAGCACGTGGTGTCGATGTTCGGCGCGACGTTCGTCTTCCCGATCATCATGGGGCTCAATCCTCAACTTGCCGTGATGATGTCGGGCTTTTGTACGCTCTTCTTCCTGCTGGTGGTCAAGGGACGCATTCCTAGCTACCTCGGTACGTCGGCGGCCTTTGTCGGCGGTATCGCCGCCATTCGTGCCCAAGGCGGAACGTCCGCAGAGGTGACCGGCGCGATCCTGGTGTCCGGACTGGTCCTGGCAGCCATCGGTATCGCGATCCACTTCCTCGGTGGCCGGGTCGTATTCAAGGTTCTTCCCCCGGTGGTGACCGGCGCAGTGGTGATGCTGATCGGATTCAACCTGGCACCCGTCGTCGCGGGGCTGTACTGGCCACAGGACCAGTGGGTGGCTCTGATCGTCATGGTGGCCCTGATCGTCATGAGTATCGCGCTACGAGGCTTCATGGCGCGCATCGCCATCTTCCTGGCGCTGATCTTCGGTTACGTCCTCTCCTGGATCCTCGACCGGGTCTCGGGGACGATCACCTCCTACGACGCAGGCACCGGTCAGATCACCGAGCACTTCCGCGTCAACTGGGATTCGGTGCAGTCGGCGTCGTGGTTCGGCCTTCCCCCGTTCTCGGACGAGGCCAACGGAATCGTCGGCATCCACGCTCCGTCGTTCAGCCTCACGTTCATCATCCTGGTCCTTCCGGGTGTCATCGCGTTGATCGCGGAGAACGCGGGCCACGTCAAGGCCGTGGCCGAGATGACCGGGGACGACCTCGACCCGTACATGGGACGTGCGCTCGCCGGTGACGGTTTCGCCACCGCTATCGCCAGCAGCGTCGGCGGTTCGCCCACCACGACGTACGCCGAGAACATTGGTGTCATGGCAGCGACCCGTGTGTACTCCACCGCCGCCTACGCGGTTGCCGGCATCGTCGCCATGATGCTCGGCTTCTCCCCCAAGTTCGGTGCCGTCATCTCGGCGACGCCCGGCGGTGTTCTCGGCGGAATCACCGTGGTGCTCTACGGCATGATCGGTCTGCTCGGCGCGAAGATCTGGAAGGAGAACGGCGTCGACTTCGGCAATCCGCTCAACCTCATGCCGATCGCGGCCGGCCTCATCATCGGTATCGGCGACACGGCTCTGAAGTTCAGTGACACGTTCTCGCTCAGCGGGATCGCGCTCGGCACCATCGTCGTGATCGGGATGTACCACCTGTGCCAGTTCATCGGTTCGAAGAACCCGGAACTGAATGCGAAGAATCCGGAACCGAACAAGCCGGATTCGAAGACTCCCGGCGGCGATCGGGAGGAACCCGCCAAGCAACTCACGTGACGCTTGGCTGAGTGTGCTCGATCGACGAAGGCCGGACATCCTCCGCGGAGGATGTCCGGCCTTTCCGGTGTTCTGGGTACTGATCGATCAGACGGAGGTACTGGCTTCGACCAGGCCGATACGGTCGATGCGTTCGGTGCGGGTGTTGAGCCGTTCAGTCGCATCGGTAGCACTGAGCACGCTCAGCTCGTAGTGCAGTACCGCTCCGACGCGAGTGCAGAAGGCGGCGGATTCGTCCGCGGCATCGGGAAATTCGGGGATGACCCGATCGACGATGCCGCCCGCGAGCAGATCGAAGGACCTGATCCCTTGACTGGCTGCCATGTCCGGCGCGTGCGTGACGTCGTGGAACATGATCGCGCTCGCACCTTCGGGAGGTAAGGGCGAGAGCCAACCGTGGCGGGCCGCCAGCACTCGATCGGCCGGAATCAGTGCCAGGGCGCCGCCGCCCGTGCCCTGCCCGAGCAGGAGGGAAATGGTGGGGACCTCGAGTGAAATCATGTCGGCTATGCACCGAGCGATCTCGCCCGCCAGTCCGCCTTCTTCGGCCTCCTTCGACAGTGCCGCGCCCGCTGTGTCGATGATCGTCACCAGCGGCAGGTCGAGTTCTGCGGCCAGCCGCATACCTCGCCGAGCCTCCCGCAGAGCGCCGGGGCCGAGTGGGGAGTGAGCAGTCTGTCCGCGCCGGTCCTGTCCGAGAAGGACGCAGGGCATGTCGCCGAAGCGAACGAGCGCGAGCATGATGCCGGGATCGTTCTCGCCTTGGCCGGTTCCGTTGAGCGGGAGCATGTCCGAGGCGGAATTGAGCAACACTTCCCGTATCCCCGGTCGGTCTTCGCGCCGGGATGCGACGACGGATTCCCACGCCGACGTATCGGGTGGGCAATCGTACGAGCACGGGTCACTGGGCAATAAGTACCCACGATGCGCCCCGGTGATGATGCGCAATGCGCGTTCGACGATTTCGGCGAGCTGGTCTGGCGGCCTCACTGCATCGATGAGTCCGTGCTCGTGAAGGTTCTCCGCTGTCTGGACACCGGCGGGGAAAGGTGAGTTGTACAAGGTCTCGAACACTCGAGGGCCGAGGAATCCGACGAGGGCCCCCGGTTCCGCGATCGTCACGTGACCGAGTGATCCCCAGGACGCGAATACGCCTCCGGTGGTGGGGTTTCGGAGATAGACGATGTAGGGCAGGTGCGCTTCTTTGTGCTTGATGAGCGCCGCGGTGATCTTGACCATCTGCAAAAACGCCGTCGTCCCCTCCTGCATACGCGTTCCCCCGGACGTGGGAAGCGCAAGAAGGGGCAGCTGCTCTTGGGTGGCTCGACGGATGGAGACGACGAGGCGTTCTCCCGCCGCCACGCCGATCGAACCACCGAGAAAACCGAACTCGCAGACGATGATTGCCACACGGCGGCCTCGGACGGAGGCGCTTCCGGTCAGGACGGACTCGTCGAGTCCGGTCTTCTCCTGGGCCCGCAGAAGTGCTTCGGCGTAATCGGAGTCGGTCGCGACGGGAATCGGAGGGGTATCCCACGACTCCCAGGTGCCGGCATCGATCACCAGGTCGAGCAAGTCGCGAGCCGTCAGGCGGTTCATCGGGTGAATCCTTGTAGCCATGACATGATTTCGTCAGTGTCTTCACCGAGAACCGGAGGTGCAGTGTGGCGGGTCTCCGTCACTTCGGTTCCGTCCGGATCGAAAAATCGTAGCGGTGGACCGGGCAGTGTGATGTTTCCGAGCGTGCTGTGGTCGACGTCGACGAGCAATCCCTGTGATCGGGTCTGCTCCCATTCGTACACTTCGGAGATCGTCCGAACCCGTCCTGCCGGTACTCCGATGCGGTCGAGTTCGGTCAGAAGCTCGTCACGCGAGTACGGCTTGAAGGTACGTTCGATCAATTCGACGACCTGGAAATGATTTTCGACGCGTTCGGCGTTTGTTGCCATACCCGGGGCGTCAGGGTCGAGGTCGAATCCTTCGCAGAATCTTCTCCACAGGCTTTCGCTGCCGACCGAGATCTGCACTGCGCCATCGCCGGTACGAAAGAGCCCGTACGGTGCGATGGAGGGATGGTGGTTGCCCTGCGCTGTGCCTACCTCACCGGCGACGGTCCACTTCGTTCCTTGAAACGCGTGAACACCGACCACGCTGGCCAAGAGCGACGTTCGGACAACGCGGCCTTTCCCCGTCTGTTCGCGTTCCTTCAAAGCCGCGACGACACCGAACGCCCCGTACATTCCGGCGAGAAGATCGGCGATCGGAACTCCGACTCGTTGAACGTCGTCCGGACTCGAGCCGGTCAGCGACATGAGTCCGGCTTCCCCCTGGGCGATCTGGTCGTAGCCGGCGCGACCGCCTTCCGGGCCGTCGTGGCCGAAACCGCTGATGGACAGAACGATCAGTCGAGGATTGAGTTCGGCCAACCGCTCGGTCGAGAATCCGAGTCGATCGAGAACTCCGGTGCGGAAGTTCTCCATGAGAACATCGGCGCGGCAGACGAGATCTTCGAGGGTCGCGCGCCCACTGTCGGATTTCAGATCGAGCGTGATCGACTTCTTGTTCCGGTTCGTGGACAGAAAATACGTCGATTCCCGTTGTGTGTTCGGTGGTTCCAACGTGGGCTCCACAAAAGGCGGCCCCCACCCACGGGTGTCGTCGCCGCCGTGAGGTGATTCGACCTTGATCACGTCGGCACCCAGATCGCCGAGCATCATTGCCGCGTGAGGACCCGCGAGTGCGCGCGTGAGGTCGACGACTATCACGTCGTGTAACGGACCACTACGAGCACTTGTGTTGTGAGGCTTCGAAGTCGAGTTCATGTCGCACCGCCGTGTTCTGGTGTAATTGGCTGAGCCAGTTGGTGGTTGAGGCCTCCGTAGTTCGGTCGACTCCGGTCCGCTGGACCGAGAAACCGGCCAGGGCCACTGAAGGAGGTATGTGCGGCCCGTCTTTCGAACCGTAAGCGGGCACCGGTGAACGGCACATGGGTAACCTTGCCGACGACGGGTGTCAGTGGTGGGTAAGAAGTGACGAACGCTCACCGGGCGGCGCGATTGCGGTTGTATCGAACCGTTATCGGGACGTTCTGTCAGCTCATATCGTGCGAAGTCATGACATTTCGTGCATCTTCATGACCTGCAGGGCGAGTGAGACGTTCAATCGAAGGACGGGGTCGTCGGTGAACGATCCGACGACGCTCTCCAGCTTTCCGATTCTGTAACGCAAAGTGTTGTAGTGCATGTGTAGCGCCCGGGAGGCCTCGGCGACATTGCAATTGCAGTCGAGCAGGGTCTGGAGTGTCAGACGCAGGTCAGCGGCTTCGGCGTTGTCCGCCGACAAGGACTTCAGAACGTCATCGGTGAACGAACGCAGTTCGCTCTTGTCCGTCTGGAGCGAGAGGAGTCGGTGTACACCGAGTTCGTCGAAGTGTGCGATCTGCCCCGGCCCGTTGATACGTCGGCCGACGACCACGGCTGTACAGGCTTGGTCGTAGGCCGCGGGTAGATCGGCCAGGGAGTAGATCACCCGGCTCACTCCCGTGCTGAAGGATCGGCGGCCGCTGGTGCGATCGCCGGCAACCTTGCGCACCAACCCTTCGATGTCCCGAACCGCACGGTCGGTGCTGGTCGGGAAAAGCGTGACCACCTCGTGTCGAAACCCGACGGACGGCGCTGTCCGCTCGTGTGTTCGTACCACTTGTTGCCAGCCGTCGCTGAGTCGATCTTGGTCCGTGCGAGTGGAATTCGCGTGCTGGGATTCCGGGTGATCGACGTCGAGTTCTGCAACCACAACGGTAAGTGGACGAGTGACATCCCACCCCAACTGGGTGAAGTGCGCGCTCACTTCCGCTGGCGAGCCGGCTTCGCCTATCAGTGCGTCGCGGAGGAAGTCGCCGCGGAACTTGGATTCCACTGCCGCAACTGCCAGCTGTTTGGTGACGGCCAGCGCGGCAACGGTGGCCGCTCGCTCCAGCGCTTGAACGACAACTGCGCCGAGTTCGTGGGTGCCGGCGTACGCCACCATTCGGCCGTGGTCGGTGCCGCCGGCCACCACCCGGGTGAGCGCCAACTGACCAGGAAATCCTTTGGGCGCGTTCTGTAAACCGACAGCGACCCGTTCGGTCAGGAACCGACCGGTGCTTTCGAACAACGGAAGCGCGTTCAGCGCGGCTGAATCTCCGGCCTCCGTCAACACTCTTCCGTCCGGCGAGCAGATGAGAACGCTGACGTCGAAAAGCGCGGCGAATTCTGCGGCAATCTGAGGTAGATCGCCACCTTCCAAGACGATCGACGTCAACGAGCGGTGAAGTCGATCGGCAATGTCGAGTGCCGCGGACTGCTTCGCCACCAACTTGGTGAAGACCTCCGAGATCACCTCGTCGAATCCCGCGGTGACGGGAAGAACCAACAGCGGAAGCCCTCGCTGCTCTGCCATGTGCAGCATCGCCTCGGGCAGCTCGTCGAGATAACGGCCCGTTTTCACGGCAAGTGCCGCGACTCCTCGACGTGCAAGACCGTCGACGAGGTCACTGAGATCTGTGTCGTCGAGAAGCTCGCCGGTTCGCCCGTAGCGCAGCGGGAACCCGGTTGTCACCAACAACTCGTTCGGCTTCACCCAAGCGAGGATGTCCGGTACTTCCATCACGTTCACCGATTGAACGAGGTGGCGCAAGCCCCCGTGCCCGGCAAGGACTTCGGCTCCACGCAGACTGGGCAGCTCGAGGACATCCCGAACTGTGAGTCTGTAGTCGCCACCTTCTGGCAAATGTTGAAGCTCTTCGCTCGAATATTTGGCAGATCTATCCATGTCGCGAGACTACGCTCGATCTCACAGTGAACATTGTCAACAGTTGACGAAAATAGCCTCTCGGAATGAGCGGTTCTCCGTATGTCTGCCAACTACCGCGGCCCGAATTGGCGATCGCCCGCGTCTCCGAGTCCAGGTATCAGGAAAGCATTTTCGTTCAGGCCGTCGTCGATGCTCGCTGTGAGGAGCCGGACCGGATGTCCGGAGTTCTTCAGTGCTTCGATCCCTTCCGGAGCCACGACGACACATATTGCAGTCACATCGGTGGCTCCGCGTGCAATGAGCAGATCGATTGTGCGGACGATGGATCCACCGGTCGCCAACATCGGATCGAGGACGTAGACGGGGGTGCTCGACAGATCAGCAGGCAGGGACTCCAGATACGGAACCGGCTGGTGTGTCTTCTCGTCTCGTGCCATTCCCACGAAACCGACGCCTGCCTGCGGAATGAGGGCACTCGCCTGTTCGACCATGCCGAGGCCCGCTCGCAAGACCGGGACCAGGAGTGGTGGATTCGCCAGCCGCACCCCCAGCGTCGGAGCAACTGGCGTCTCGATGTCGAACTGTTCCAGTTTTGCGCCGCGCATGGCCTCGTAGACCAACATATGGGTCAGTCTGCGCAAGGCGGACCGGAACGTTGCGTTGTCGCTGCGAGCGTCGCGCATGGTCGTGAGCAGCGATGCCGCCAGCGGATGGTCGACAACAGTGGTGTCCATGGTCGAATCGTAAGTGAGAACCGATGGGGCGGCGCACAACCGGTGATTCGGAGTCGAAATAACCAATCGCGGTTTTCGTTTGGGCAAGTATTGACGATGCCGATGGGTTCGAGTCGTCATAGCGTGGTCGACACGGCAGTTCCGAACCGCTCGGCTGGACTGGGCGCCCGGAGCTGTCAAGGCCCAATTTTGCCTCCACGATTCCCTATACAAGGAGATGCCAATGCCCGAAGCAATCGAGGTCCGTAAGGTTCCGCTACACAGCGTCTCCGACGCCAGTGAGCTCGCCAAGCTGATCGACGACGGTGTCCTCGAGGCCGACCGCGTCATTGCAGTCATCGGCAAAACCGAGGGTAACGGCGGCGTCAACGACTACACGCGCATCATCGCGGACCGAGCGTTCCGAGAGGTTCTCTCCGCCAAGGGTAATCGCAGCCCCGAAGAAGTGGCGGAGGTGCCGATCGTCTGGTCCGGCGGCACGGACGGCGTGATCAGCCCGCACGCGACGATCTTCGCGACCGTGCCGGCAGACAAGGTCACCAAGACCGACGAGCCGCGCCTGACCGTGGGTGTCGCCATGAGTGAGCAACTGCTGCCCGAGGACATCGGCCGTACGGCCATGATCACCAAAGTTGCTGCGGCAGTGAAAGACGCGATGGCCAATGCCGGCATCACCGATCCCGCCGACGTGCACTACGTACAGACCAAGACTCCGTTGCTGACAATTCACACCATCCGTGACGCCAAGAGCCGCGGCAAGACTGTGTGGACCGAACAGACTCATGAGTCGATGGACCTGTCCAACGGCGGAACGGCTCTGGGGATCGCGGTTGCGCTCGGCGAAATCGACATGCCGACCGACGAGGATGTCATGCACAGCCGCGAACTCTTCTCCTCTGTCGCATCCTGCTCGTCCGGCGTCGAGTTGGACCGCGCGCAGATCGTCGTCGTCGGTAACGCACGTGGCGTCGGCGGACGCTACCGGATCGGCCACAGCGTGATGAAGGATCCGCTCGACCAGGACGGCATCTGGGCGGCGATCCGTGACGCCGGACTCGAACTTCCGGAGCGGCCGCACTCGAGCGACCTGGACGGTCAACTCGTCAACGTGTTCTTGAAGTGCGAGGCCAGTCAGGACGGAACGGTCCGTGGCCGTCGTAATGCGATGCTCGACGACTCCGACGTGCACTGGCACCGCCAGATCAAGTCGTGTGTCGGCGGAGTCACGGCAGCTGTCACCGGCGATCCGGCAGTGTTCGTCTCGGTATCGGCAGCGCACCAGGGTCCCGAGGGCGGCGGCCCAGTCGCTGCCATCGTCGATCTCGGTCAGTAGTAGGCAAGAACCTCGCTGGAAACCTCGACAGTCGCGCCGCCACCGGCAATTCGTCCTCGAATCAGTTGCCGGTGGCGGCGAGTCCGCCGCGGCGTACCCCACTTCACTGCTTGAAAGGATTCACGATGGTTCATGCTGCTGACCCTGTCGACGAGAGCGTTTCCGGTGCGCCCGAGAATCGCGAACTCGTCATGGCCGATGCGGTCACGCTCAGTGGTCTGATACGCAGGCGTGAAGTGTCGTGTGTCGAGGTGATGGACAGCTTCCTCGATCAGATCGAATTACATAACCCGGCGGTGAACGCGATCGTCGCATTGCGGGATCGGGAAGCGTTGACGGCGGAGGCGCGCGAGCGTGATTCGCAGTTGGCGAGTGGGGAGTATCTCGGTTGGATGCACGGGTTTCCGCATGCGGTGAAGGATCTTTCGGCAGCCAAGGGTCTGCCGTTCACGTCCGGGTCGCCGATGTTCGCGGACCGAATCGCCGAAGATGACGAACTGTTCGTCAAGCGGATCAGGTCTGCCGGTGCCATTGTGATCGGCAAGACGAACACACCGGAGTTCGGGCTCGGATCCCAGACGTACAACCCGGTGTGGGGTACGACGGTGTCGCCGTACGACAATTCGCGCACTGCCGGCGGTAGCAGCGGTGGCGCCGCAGCGTCGTTGGCGCTCCGCATGTTGCCGGTGGCTGATGGAAGCGATTACATGGGTTCGCTCCGAAACCCGTCGGCATTCAACAACGTTGTTGGGTTTCGACCATCCTGGGGTCGGATACCGGAGACGGGATTCATCGCTCAGGGCGCCGTTGTGGGCCCGATGGGCCGAACCGTCACCGACGTGGCTCACCTGCTTTCCACGATGGCGGGGCCGGATGCTTATGCACCGTTGGGGATTCGTGAGGATCCCGCGGTATTCACCGAAAGCCTCGCACGTGTTCTGAAGGGCTCTCGGATCGCATGGGTCGGTGACTGGAACGGTTACCTGGCAACCGAACCTGGAGTTCTCGAGTTGTGCGAATCCTCGTTCGAGGTCTTCGAACAGTTGGGGTGCCGCGTCGAGGCGGCGCTTCCCGACTTCAAACCCGAGGACATCTGGCAACTGTTCTTGCGGTGGCGTTGGTGGGCACAGCTCGGCTTGATCGATCAGTACAACGATCCGAGCTTGCGCGAGTTGATGAAGCCCGAACTGTTGTGGGAACTCGAGCACGCGGTCACACTGTCGGCTCTCGACGTGACCAAGGCCGCGGAGGCCCGCAACGGCTGGCTGTCGGCCATTACCAAGATGTTCGAAACCTACGACTACATTCTTGCGCCCAGTGCCCAGGTGTTTCCTTTCGACAAGAACACTCACTGGCCCGAGACCGTCGACGGCCGATCGATGGACACGTATCACCGGTGGATGGAGACGGTTGTTCCCTGGACGATGGCCGGGGTTCCGGTTGCGGGGATGCCGGTCGGCTTCGACGATCGTTCGCTTCCCATGGGTATCCAGATCATCGGTCGGCACGGAGCCGACTTGGACGTACTCCAACTCGCCTACGCATTCGAGCAGGCAACCCAGTGGGTCGAGCGGGTTCTTCCGCCCGCACTCCGCGTGAACTGACCGATCTATTTCGAACGTATCCAGTTGGGAGAGAAAGACGATGGCTTCGGCATTGTGGCACGGGTTCGCGGA
Source organism: Rhodococcus qingshengii JCM 15477 (assembly GCF_023221595.1). Classification (NCBI taxonomy): domain Bacteria; kingdom Bacillati; phylum Actinomycetota; class Actinomycetes; order Mycobacteriales; family Nocardiaceae; genus Rhodococcus; species Rhodococcus qingshengii. The sequence continues at coordinate 6,260,349 of NZ_CP096563.1, read as the reverse complement.
CATGGGCGCTGTGGAGAAGAACGGCGCGTTTGTCGTCTCACGCGGTGAGGGCGCGTACATCTGGGACCGCGAGGGCACTCGGTATCTGGATGCGACGGCGGGCCTGTGGTTCACCAATGTCGGGCACGGGCGCACGGAGATCGCGGATGCGGTAGCGGCTCAGTTGTCGAAGATCGCTCATTTCTCCAACTTCGGTGATTTCGTTCCCGAAACCACGCAGGTGTTGGCCGAGCGGTTGGCGGCCATCGCGCCGGTTGCCGGGAGCAAGATCTTCTTCACCTCGGGTGGTTCGGATTCGGTGGACACTGCGGCGAAGCTGGCTCGCCGGTACTGGCACGAGGTGGGGCAGCCGGAGAAGACGATCATCGTCGGACGCCAGAAGGCGTATCACGGAATGCACGTTGCCGGAACGGCTCTCGCTGGTATTCCGGTGAACCGTGAGGGGTACGGCGAGCTGATGGCGGATGCGGCGACCGTCGGCTGGGATGATGCGAAGAGTCTGCTCGAGTTGATCGAGAAGATCGGTGCGAACAAGATCGCTGCGTTCTTCGCGGAGCCGATCATCGGTGCGGGTGGGGTGTATCTGCCGCCGGAGGGGTATCTGGCGGAGGTGCGTGACATCTGCCGTGAGCACGACATTCTGTTTGTCGTCGACGAGGTCGTGACCGGTTTCGGCCGGATCGGTGGTGAGTGGTTCGCGTCCACTCGTTTCGATTTGCAGCCGGACATGATGACCACGGCAAAGGGTTTGACGTCGGGTTACGTTCCGATGGGTGCGGTGTTCATCGCGCCGCGGGTGGCGGAGCCGTTCTATGCGGGTTCGTGGTGGCGTCATGGTTACACGTACGGCGGGCATGCCGGTGCTGCTGCGGCGGCGATGGCGAACCTGGACATTCTCGAGCGTGAGAATCTGCTCGCGGAGTCGAAGCGTTTGGAGGCGTCGTTGCATACGCATCTGCAGCCGTTGGCGGAGCATCCGCGGGTGGCGGAGGTTCGTAGTGGGCTCGGTGCGGTCGCTGCGGTGCAGTTGGCTGATCCGGCGGAGGCGTTGCCGTTCGTGAAGACGCTTCGCGAGCAAGGTATTTCGGGTCGCGCCGCGGGTCAGGGTGCGATGCAGATTTCGCCGACGTTCGTCATGACAGATGATCAGGTCGCGGAGATGGCAGCAGGGATCCTCGCAGCCCTCGGCTAGGACTGTCGTTTTCCGTTGACAGACATCGTGTTACGGAATCATTAAGCCGAAGAAAATGTTTGGGCCCTTCGTGGCGTGGTCCTCATTTCGGTCGAAACTGCCTCCAACACTGACGATGACCCCTGCCCGCATCATCTGCCACCATTGTTGCCAATCTCGGTGAGTGGGTTCTGGCAGATTGTCATCACGTCCGAATCTCGGTCCTGCATTAGCGTTTCACTCCAGACACGGTGTTTGTGGGCTGGGGCACAAAGCATTTCGAACACCTTCCTCCTTTGCGAAAGGTCTCGTCATGCCGATCTGGACGTTGCACGGAGACGGAAAGAACATCGGAGCCGGTGAAGTGGTCGCTCCCGGCGAGCGACTCAGTTGGGCGAGAACCATCGGGTTGGGCGGCCAGCATGTCGTGTCGATGTTCGGCGCGACGTTCGTCTTCCCGATCATCATGGGCCTCAATCCTCAACTTGCCGTGATGATGTCAGGCTTTTGTACGCTCTTCTTCCTGCTGGTGGTCAAGGGGCACGTCCCTAGCTACCTCGGAACATCCGCAGCTTTTGTCGGTGGCGTTGCCGCCATTCGTGCCCAAGGTGGAACGACGGCCGAAGTGACCGGTGCGATTCTGGTGTCGGGGTTGGTTCTGGGATTCGTCGGCATCGCCATCCACTTTCTCGGCGGTGGCGTCATCAGTAAAGCGCTACCGCCGGTGGTCACCGGCGCTGTGGTGATGTTGATCGGCTTCAACCTGGCGCCCGTTGTCGCGGGGTTGTACTGGCCGCAGGATCAGTGGGTGGCACTGATCGTGATGGTTGCACTGATCGTGATGAGCGTTGCGCTACGCGGCTTCCTGGGACGTATCGCCATTCTCGTCGCGCTGGTTTTCGGCTACATCTTCTCGTGGGTCCTCGACCGGCTCTCCGGTCCGATCACGTCCGCCAGTGGTAGTGGCGCACCCACCGAGCACTTTCGTGTCAACTGGGATTCGGTGCACTCGGCGTCCTGGTTCGGGTTGCCGCCGTTCTCGGACGAAGCCAACGGGATCGTCGGTATCCACGCTCCCTCGTTCAGCCTCACGTTCATCGTTCTGGTGCTTCCCGGTGTCATCGCACTGGTCGCGGAAAACGCCGGACACGTCAAGGCCGTCGCCGAGATCACGGGCGACGATCTCGACCCGTACATCGGACGCGCCATTGCCGGTGACGGTTTTGCCACCGCCATCGCCAGCGCAGTAGGCGGCTCCCCTACGACGACGCATGCCGAGAACATCGGTGTCATGGCTGCCACGCGGGTGTACTCGACCGCCGCGTACGTGATTGCGGGTTTCATCGCGATCCTGCTCGGCTTCTCGCCCAAGTTCGGAGCAGTCATGGCGGCGACGCCCGGCGGCGTCCTGGGCGGAATTCTTGTGGTTCTGTTCGGCATGATCGGTCTGCTCGGCGCCAAGATCTGGAAAGAGAACGGCGTCGACTTCGGGAACCCGCTGAATCTGATGCCGATTGCCGCCGGTCTGATCATCGGTATCGGCGACACGGCGCTGAAGTTCAGTGACACGTTCTCGCTCGGAGGTATCGCGCTCGGCACCATCGTCTTGATCGTGATGTACCACCTCTGCCGGCTCGTGGGGTCCTGGAACCCTGAACTGAACAGGCCGAAGTCCGGCAGGCGGCCGGGCGCAACGCCGGGGGCGAATGCGTCAGATGACGAACGCGAAGAGCCCGTGGCGCAGCTCACGTGATGCCAAGTTGAATGTATGCCAGGTATGACCCGTGACCGTTGTCACATCTGCACAAAACGTGAAGTGACTCATAGAGGCAGGATTAAGTAATGAAACCGTCGCCGCTGACTTATCACCGACCGTCCTCGGTCGAGGACGCGTGCCGAATCCTCTCCGAGGTCTCTCACGAGGGGAAGGTGCTCGCCGGTGGGCAATCGCTTGTGCCGCTGCTGTCCATGCGCCTCGCCGCGCCCGCCCACATCGTCGACATCGGATCGATCCCGAACCTCGCTTCGGTGACCTCGTCCGAAGACGAAGGAGTGCGGTTCCAGGCCCTGGCCACGCACTCGGTGCTGGCGGCCGACGAAGGTGCTCGTCGAGTCCAGCCTCTGCTGAACCGTGCTCTGCAGTTGGTAGCGCACCCCACGATCCGTAACCGCGGGACGAGCGTCGGCTCCATCGTCCACGCCGATCCGTCGGCGGAGATGCCGGCAGTCCTGACGCTGCTCGGGGGCAGCGTGACCGTCCAGTCGGTGCGTGGCACCCGCGAGATCGCGTCGACGGATCTCTTCGCCGGCCCTCTCGAGTCGAGCCTGGAATCAGACGAGATCGCGGTGTCGGTGTCGGTGCCCGCCGCCGAACCCGGCGTGGGAACCGCCATCGACGAGATCGCGCGTCGTCACGGTGACTATGCACTGGTCGGCGTCGTCGCCCGGATTCGTGTGGTCGACGGTCTGGTGGCCGAAGCGCACATGACGTACGTGTCCGCCGGAGAGCTGGGGCAGGTCGTGGACTACACGAACGTGTTGGCGGGGGCGTCCGCGACGGATCAGCGAGACCCGCGGTGGCGCACCCTCGGGGAATGCGCCCGCGCGCAGATAGATACCGAGGCAGACATTCACGGGACGGCGGCGTACCGCTCGCAGTTGGTGTCCGCGCTCACGGCGCGGGTCGGCTTCGCGGCGGCAACGGATGCTCTCAGTGAGAACGCAGTACTGGCAGGAAAGTGGTGACAATGTCCAAAAACGATCGCTCCATCGATGATCAACTTGCCGAGCTGGCAGCAGACACCGGTGAGCACCATGTAGCTGTCACGTTCACGCTCAACGAGGTGACGAACACCGTCGTTCTTCCCTCCCGCACTCTGGCTTCGGATGCCATTCGTCACCACCTCCGTAAGACGGGCACGCACGTGGGTTGTGAACACGGCGTGTGTGGTGCGTGCACCGTGCTGCTCGACGGAAAGCCGGTTCGGTCCTGTCTCGTCCTCGCGGCCAGCCTCGAAGGTCGATCGATCACCACCGTCGAAGGCCTCGTCGAGCCGGACGGCACTTTGCATCCGGTTCAGCAGGCGTTCAAGGATTGTCACGGTCTGCAGTGCGGATTCTGCACTCCGGGATTCGTGACGACCATCGCGGCATTTCTCGAGGAGAACCCCAACCCCACGCGGGAGGAAGCTACCGACGCGATAGCGGGAAACCTCTGCCGTTGTACGGGGTACCAGAACATCAGGGCGTCGGTTCTGCGCGCGGCCGAGATCAAGCGTGAACGGGCCGGGCAGTTCCCGCTCGGAATCGACGACGCGTCCACTCGGGAGGCGTTGGATCGCAAGGTGCGGGGAACGACGAATCCCGTCGGAGGACGGGCGGGTAAGGCATGAGTACTCCGGTCAAACCAGCAAAGCGCAACGGGGCGAAGCATCCCGCTTCCGATCATTCGACGGCCGATCATTCGGTTGCCGACGACGGCAAGTTCTTCGGTAAACCGATTCCGCGCGAGGAAGATACGCGTCTGCTCAGCGGTCAGGGGCGATACCTCGACGATCTGGGCCACAACGCGCTGATCGCGGCATTCGTCAGGTCGCCGCACGCTCATGCGCGAATCATCGACATCGACATCGATCAGGCGCTGGAAGTGCCTGGCGTACATGCCATCTACACCTACGAAGATCTCCTCGCGGACACGCCGGAAATGGCGGAGAACCTGCCACTGCTCATTCCGCATCCGGGAATCATCGCTCCGCGCAACGGGTATCCCCTCGCGAAGGACGAGGTGAAGCATGTCGGCGAAGCCATCGCCATGGTGGTCGCCGACAACCGGTACATCGCCGAGGACGCTTGCGCGAAGATCGACGTCACCTACGAGGCGCTGAAGCCTGTAGTGGGGATCGACGTCGCTCGCACCGCCGCCAACGCCGTCCACGCCGACGTTCCGGACAACGTCGCCGCTCACCTGCAGCACGGGTTCGGAGATCTGGATGCCGAACTGGCCGCCGCGCCGCACCGACTGACGCTGGATCTCGAAATCGAGCGTTCGGCTTCCATGCCGATGGAGGGCAAGGGCGTCTACGCACGTTGGGACGGTGACGAGAACACCCTCACGTTCTGGACCTCCACCCAGACGTCCACGTCTGCCCGCGCCGCAATCGCAGCGCGATTGGGGATGGCGCTGAACAAGGTTCACTGCATCGCTCCTGACGTCGGCGGCGGATTCGGCGTCAAGATCGTTCACCCGTGGCCCGAAGAAGTCATGATCACGTGGGCCGCTCGACGACTCGGCCAGGCCGGCATCTCCTGTGAGGTGAAGTGGGTCGAGGATCGCCGTGAGCACTTCATCTCGAGCGCACACGAGCGCGGGCAGATCCAGAAGGTCGACATCGGATTCGACGACGAGGGTCGTCTGTTGGCGTTCGACTTCACGTTCTGGCACGACAACGGTGCCTACCTGCCGTACGGGATCATCGTCATGATCAACACCGCGACGCAGGTTCTCGGGCCGTACAAGCCGAAGTCGTTCCGGGTCAACGCCTATTCGCTGTACACCAACACCGTGATCGTGACCCCGTACCGCGGCGCCGGACGTCCGCAGGCCGTGTTCGCGATGGAGCGATCCATGGACGCCATCGCCAAGTACCTGAAAAAGGACAAGATCGCGGTGCGGGAGGCGAACTTCATTCGCCCCGAGGACATGCCGTACGACTTCGGCCTGATGTTCCAGGACGGACGCCCGTTGATCTACGACACGGGCGACTACCAGGCGGGCATCGACAAGCTCAAGAAGCTCATCGACTGGGACGGATTTCCCGAGTACCAGAGGAAGGCTCGCGCCGAAGGTCGGTCGGTCGGCATCGGTATCGGCGCGTACGTCGAGGGAACCGGACCCGGACCGTACGAGGGTGCGCACGTCGTCGTCGAGACGTCCGGAAAGGTCAAGGCCGCAACAGGCTTGACGACGCAGGGTCAGGGCCACCAGACCGCGTTCGCCCAGATCGTTGCGGACGACCTCGGAGTCAAGGTCTCCGACGTCGAGATCGTCACGGGTGATACCCGCCGGTTCGGTTATGCCGTCGGCACTTTCGCCTCGCGTGGGGCGGTCATGTCGGGTTCGGCCTTCCATGTCGCGGCGCAGATGGTCGCGGAGAAGGCGAAGAAGATCGCGTCCGGAATCTTGGATCTGCCGGAAACCGAACTGGAACTCCGGGAAGGCCACGTGTGCAAGATCGGCACCGAAGCCGGAGTGGAGGGTACGTCCGTACCGCTGAGTGTTGTTGCCGTGCTGTCGAACCCGCTACGATATGCGTTCGACCGTGAGTCGAAGCTGGCCACCGGTTTCGCCAAGACCGACACGGACATGTCGAAGCCGCCGATTCCCGAGGGTGAGCAGCCCGGTCTGGAAGCAACCGGCTACTACTCGCCGCCCAGTTCCACCTTCGCTTCGGGAGTGCACGCGGCGATCGTCGAAACCGATCCCGTGACAGCCGAGATCACGGTCCGTCGTTACGTTGTCATCCACGACTGCGGAAACGTGATCAACCCCCGCATCGTCGAAGGTCAGGTCATGGGCGCCGTCGCGCAAGGTATCGGCGGCGCACTCTACGAGCGGATCGTCTACGACGAGCACGGGCAGATGCTCAACGCGTCGTACATGGACTTCTTGATGCCGTTCGTCACCGAGATGCCGGATTCGCTCGAGATGGATCACACCGTCACGCCGTCGGGACTCAACCCACTCGGAATGAAGGGTGCCGGTGAGGCCGGTGTGATCCCCACCAGCGCCGTCATCGCGGCTGCCATCGAGGACGCCGAAGGAATCTCGATCACGTCCATGCCCATTTCACCGTCCGAACTGTTCGAACTTCGACTCGCACACGCGGGTTCGTCATCAGAGGAGAATGCATGAGAATCGCCGGCACCGCGCAGCTGACGGCACCTCGCGAAGAGGTCTACGACAAGCTCCAGGACGGTCGTGTACTGGCCGCGACCATTCCCGGTGTGCAGTCGCTCGAGCAGCTCACGGACAATCACTACAAGCTCTCCATCATGGCGGGAGTTGCGTCGATCAAGGGCGTCTACGACGGCGAGGTTGTTCTGTCGCAACAGAATCGGCCCAATTCGTTTGTCATGACGGCTTCGGGGGCGGGTGCTCCCGGCACGGTGAAGGCGGACGTCACGGTCACCTTGACGGAGAACGAGGGTGGCACGCTGCTTTCGTATGACGCCGACGCCGTGGTCGGCGGGATGGTCGGCGGCGTCGGGCAGCGCATGATCACCGGTGTAGCCAAGAAGATGGCCGGGGTGTTCTTCAAGAGCATCGACGGCGTCATTGCCAACGGCATTCCCGAGAAGGTCACTGCCGCCGTGGCGGCGGCGGTACCGGCAGTGGCGGTCGAAGGCGCGCCGGTAGTTTCCGGAGCTGTCGCGGCACCGGCGGTTCTTCCGGCCGCTGCACCGACAGCGGGCGGCACAGATGCTCGCACGGTGATGGTCAGCGCCGTCGTCGGCGCAGCCATTGCTTTGTCAGGTGTTGCTATAGGCGGATTCCTGGCGCGTTCTGGTTGTCGCGAGTAGTTCACTCAGGTGTCAACAGCTGATTTGCGATGAGGGAAACGCCCCGAACCGACCAGGTTCGGGGCGTTTTTCACGTCCGCGTAACCCATGGAGGCGCCGGCGAAGATCCGCTCGTGATCGTGCGCCGAACCTTGGTCCCCCGATTCGGCGAATTGTGACAAAGAATCCGCTCTTCCGAACCTGTGGAATAGCTCTACACGTCAGGTACGAGCCACTTACCGGCTAGGCCGCAACCGTCGATCGGTACCAGACGAGACGAGCCAAAGATCTCAGGAGGAAGCGTGGAACCCAGGAAGATTCGGGTCGGTATCGATACCGGCGGAACGTTCACCGACATCGTGGCAGTGGACGACGAAACCGGCGCCATCGTCACCACCAAGACCCCGTCCACCCCGGCGGACCCCGCCGAGGGCTTTCTCGCCGGTATCGAGAAGGTACTCGCCAAGCTCGGTGAGAGTGGCGACTCCATCGGTGCGGTCAGCCACGGCACGACCGTAGCGACGAACAAGCTGCTCGAAGGCAAGGTCGAGAACCTCGGCTTCATCACCACCGAGGGCTACGAGCACGTTCTCGAGATCGCTCGTCAGTCGGTGCCGGACGGTTACGGCAACTCGTACTTCTGGGTCAAGCCCGAACGCATCGTCCCCGCCGATCGTGTACGCACCGTCGGTGGACGCCTTTCCTTCGACGGCAGCGAGATTCGTCCGCTCGACGAAGAGAGCGTTCGCAGCGCAGCGCAGTTCTTCAAGGACCGCGGGATCCGGACCATCGGCGTCTGCCTCATGCACTCGTACGCCGATCCGACGCACGAGGAGCGCGTACGCGACATCCTCTTCGAAGTTTTCCCCGATGCGACGGTGAGCATCTCGAGCCAGGTGCTGCGTGAGTACCGCGAATACGAGCGGTCCATCACCACACTCGTGGACGCCGCGGTCAAGCCGAACATCCGCAACTACGTGAACAACATCGCGAATCGTCTGCGTGAGTTCTCGACCACCGACGGTGAACCCCGCGACATCCCGTTCTACGTCATGAAGTCCAACGGCGGTGTCCTGTCGGCCAAAGAGGTTGTTCACCAGCCTATTACGACAGTCCTGTCGGGACCGGCCGCCGGAGCCCTCGGTGCTGCGCTGATCGCCGACGCCGCCGGCGTCGAGCAGGTGTTGACCTGTGACGGCGGCGGAACGTCGACGGATGTCACCGTCGTGGTTCGCGGCGAGCCCGCGCTGACCACCGAAGGGCGAGTGGGCAACTACCCGTCGAAGATCCCGATGATCGACGTCGTGACCGTCGGCGCCGGTGGTGGGTCGATCGCGTGGATGACGCCGGAACACACCCTCCGAGTCGGCCCTCAGTCGGCCGGCGCCGATCCCGGACCGTTGTGCTACGGCAAGGGCGGCAGCGAACCGACCATCACCGACGCGCACGTCCTGCTCGGTCGCATCCCACCCCACCTGCTCGGTGGCGAGATTCCTCTCGACACGGAATTGGCACGCAAGGGCCTCGAAGAGCTTGCAACACAGCTCAGTCTGGGCTTCGAGGAGTGCGCGGTCGGCGTCCTCGAGGTCTCGGCGTGGAACCAGGCCAACGCCCTGCGTCAGATCACCGTCAAGCGTGGCCTCGACGTTCGCGACTTCACCCTCGTGACGTTCGGCGGCTCCGGCTCCCTGCTCGCCTGCCGTCTCGTCGACATCCTGGGTCTGAAAGACGTTCTCGTCCCGCTCAATCCGGGTAACGTCTCCGCGTTCGGTCTGCTGACGGTCGATGTCCGCAACGACTACGTCCAGACGCATGTCAGTCGTCACGACCGGTTGAAGGCTGAAGACCTGCAGAGCCAGTTCGACGCGCTGGCCGGCGAAGCCGAGATCGCGCTCGCCGAAGAGGGTTTCGACGAGACGCAGCGCAAGTACTCTCGTACTGCGGATCTGCGCTACCTCGGTCAGGCATTCGAGGTGCGCGTCCCGGTGGCGGAAGGTACCGTCACGGCGCAGATCATGGACGACGCGGCCGAGGCGTTCCACCAGGCACACCGTGAACTGTACGGCTACGACTTCCGGGGAGACCCGTCGCAGCACGTGGAATGGGTCAACCTGCGCGTGAGCGGCATCGGCCCGATCAAGCGTCCGACGCTCAAGGAAATCCCCGCCGGAAACGGTGCCGAGACCGCCCGAACCGGTTCGCGCCAATCCTATTTCGACAGCTGGGTCGAGACGGCCACCTACGATCGCACACTGCTCGGTGCGGGTGACGTCATCGAAGGACCGGCCGTGATCGAGGAGTTCAGCTCGACTGTCCCGATCCATCCCGGATTCTCGGCACGTATCGACACCTTCGGGAACATTCGTATCTCGAAGTCTTCCGACTCGAACGGAGTGAAGTGATGACCGCCATTCTCGATGCTGCTGCTGCCACCGCGGCCAAGCCGTACCGACTCACCGCTACCGACGGCGCGTCACCTGACCCGATTCTGGTCGAGATCGTCGCCGGTTACCTCGCCAGCGTGGAAATGGAGGTGGAGACCTCCATTTCGCGCACCTCGCGCTCACCGATGATCCGTGACGCTCACGACTTCCGCGCCGGTATTCACGACCGGAACCTCCGCAAGCTCACGGGCCGTTCGTATTCCGCCCTGGTTCATCCGATCGCCCGGGACTTCCCACTCGAGACGATGAAGCCGGGAGACGTGTACTTCCACAACGACGTCTACCTGTCCGAAGGTGGCATCGGCCATCTCCCCGACCTCTGCGTCACGGTGCCTGTCTTCGCCCGCGTCACCCCCGATGCCGAGCCGAAAGTTGTTGCGTTCGTTCAGGCATTCGGTCACCACGACGACATCGGCGGTTGCTGCCCCGGCTCCATGCCGTCCGGCGCCACCACGGTGTACGAAGAGGGACTGATGGTTCCGCCGATCAAACTGTGGGACCAGGGAGTTCCCAACGAGGCGGCGCTGCGCATCATGACGCGTAACTCCCGCATGCCGGATGCGTTGGCAGCTGACCTCGACGCCGAGTGCTCGGCGTGCCTGATGGGTGCGCGTCGACTCACCGAACTGTTCGAGCGCTACGGCGTCGACACCGTCGAGTCGTGCTTCGACGCGATGATGGACGCGACCACCGAGACGTACCGTCGCGAGATCCTCAGCAAGATCCCGGTCGGTGAGTACACGTGGGAGGACTACGCCGAGCACGACGGCGTCGACGAACCGATGCTCCACATCCAGCGCATCACGCTCACGAAGACGCGACCGGAGGACGAGGGCGGCGAGCGACTCATCCTGGACTTCAACGGAACCGGACCGCAGGCAAAGGGCCCGATCAACCACTGTGGTGACTACGCGGACGGAAACTTCCTCATCAAGTGGTTGGCCCCGATTCTGCGTAACCTCGCGGACACCCCGGAGCGCATGGCCGAACTGGATGTCAACGAGGGCGTCGTACCGCTGATCGAGATGAAGTTCCCCGAGAAGGGAACACTGATCACCCCGATCTTCCCCGCCCCCACCAACGCGCGCACGTTTGTCATCCTCCGTCTGCTCGGAGTGCTGGCCGGCGTCGTCGCCAAGGCTGTGGACGGCAACATGCCCGCCGATCAGGAGACCATCAGGTACACCGGCGTTTACGGTGAGGACTTCGAGGGTCACTCGTACCTCATGCGTGAGGTGCTCGGCGGCGGTTCGGGCGGACGCTACTACGCCGACGGTGAGGACACGATTCACGTCGTTCCCGATTCGCGGAACCTGCCGACCGAATTCACCGAGAGCCGTTTCCCCTTCATCGTCGAGAAGCTCGGTCTGGCCATGGATTCCGGCGGAGCCGGACGCTACCGCGGCGGTCTGGGATACGAGAAGCACATCCGGATGCTCAAGGATGCGCACTTCATGTCCATTGCGGATCGTTCGATCCTCGCCTGCTGGGGAGTCAAGGGCGGCAAGGCCGGTCGGCCGTTCTCCGTGGTCCTGGATCCGGGTGGACCGAACGAGCGTGAGTTCGACGCGCTGACCGATGCCGAGCCGATCAAGGCCGGCGAGGTCGTACGGATTCGCACCACCGGTGGTGGCGGTTGGGGAGATCCACTGGAGCGCCCGATCGAGGAGGTCTTGCGAGACATTCAGTGGCGCAAGGTTTCCGTAGAGGGTGCACGCGACGACTACGGTGTTGTCGTCGTGATCGAGGGTGACGAGCCGTCGGTCGACGAGGCTGCGACCACGGAGCTACGGGATCAGTTGCGCTCGGAGCGCGGTGAGAACGAACCCTTCTTCGATCGGGGTCCGGGCTACGCGCAGCTTTCCGGTGGCGCCACCTCAGCGGTCTACGACTACGTCTAGGACGGAAAACTCTCATGGAGAACGGAATTGCTCGCGGCGCCGACATCGCGGTGATCGGCGCCGCGGGTAAGACCGGTGAGGCCGTCGTCGCCGCACTGCCGCCGAGCGTGACAGTTCGGCGACTGGTGCGAAAGGCGCGTGTCGACGGGGACTTCGAGGTAGAACTGGAAACCGGAAGCGGACTGCGCAAGGCGCTCGCCGGGTGCCGAGGCGTGTACTTCATTGCCCCGAACGTCCATCCCGACGAGCCCGCACTGCTTCGCAATGCGCTGACGGCAGCGGCATCGGCGGGAGTGGAGCACTTTGTCTATCACTCCGTCGCGTGGCCGTTCAGCCCGTCCATGCCGCATCACCTGGACAAAGCCAGGTGTGAGGACGAGCTGCATCGTTCACCCTTGAAATGGACTGTGCTGCAACCGTGTGCGTACGCGCAGAATTTCGAGGCGGTACTCACGGGCCGATCTGACACCATCGTCCTGCCGTACAGCGCGGAAACGAAGTTCTCGTTCGTGAGTCTGGCGGACGTGGCGGCTGTTGCCGCGGTCGTACTGAGCGAGGGCTCGGGTGAACATCACGGAGCGACGTACGAGGTGGGCGGCCCGCAAGCTCTGAGCGTCATGGAGGTGGCACAGATGGTGGAAAAGCAGACGTCACGGACCGTCGCGATAGATCAGATCAGCGTGGATCAATGGCGCGAACAGATCGGCAGCAGCCTTGACGTCAACGCCAGCTCGCGTCTGGCGGCGATGTTCGAGTTCTACAACCACCACGATTTTCTTGCCGGCAGCGCGGCCGTCGAACTGCTTCTGGGTCGCCGACCGATGGCCGTCGAGAGCCTGATTCGCTGAATCCGGCTACGAAATGCCACCGACCGCCCAGACCACCAGTGGGGGCAGGGCGGCCAGGATCAGGCAGACCGTTCCGTTGAGCCACTTGTGCTCCACCGTGACGGCGGCGAACTCGCGCAGAATGGCGCTCGGCAGGTAGTACCGGGCGGTGTGGGAACCGATGACTTCCGCATCCAGATCGAGGCTTCGGGCAAACGTCGCAGTTCGGAGGATGTGGAAGTTGCTGGTGACCAGCACCATTCGAGGCTTCGTGGTGTTGGCACGGAGAAGGTCCCTGGTGTACTCGAGGTTCTCGAGCGTGGTGGTCGAGCGGTCCTCGAGAATCACGCTCTCGCGCGGTATCCCGTGATCGACGAGGTAGACGCACATTGCCTCCGCCTCGCTGACCACCTCGTCCGAACCCTTCCCGCCGCTCACGACCAACAGTGGTGAACGTCCTTCGCGGACCTCGGCGCGAAAGACGTCGGCCGCCTTGTCCAGACGGCTGGCAAGCAGGGGCGTCACGTCGGCGCCCGAAAGCCCGGCGCCGTGAACCACTATCGCGTCCATCCCGGGCTGGTACTTCTGGCGTCCGTAGACGTAGGAGTAGAGCAGAAAGCTCGTGAACAGAAACCCCAGGTACGACGCGACCAGGCTGAACGATCCGAGAACGACTGCGAGCCAATATCTCTGCGTCAGCAGCGCTGATGCGAGCAACACGTAGGGAACGAGCAGGCCGAGTCCGGCGACGAGTGAGAGCAGATTCGCGACGCTGAATCCCTCGCGCCGCAGCATCGTGACTCCGTTGACGATCAGGAATCCTGCAAGCATGAGCACCAGCAACGGCGAGAGCAGAGCGATCGTCGCGATGACGAACGACGGGACCTCGGTTCCCGGCGCACCCGACTGCAACATCCACAGACCGGTGAAGATCAGTCCGAGAAGTAGGTAGACGCCGTTGCTCAGCCTCCGTCGATCCTGCCTGAACCGGTAGCCGCAGAATCCGAGCAGCGCGAGGCCGATGAGGAGAAGGATCACGGAGCCAGCCTAGGCGAGGCGCTTACGACACGGGCGCCACCACCTTCGACTGCTGGATCGCGGACAGGACCCTGGTACGGCACTCGATGAACAGTGGGTCTGCCTTGGTGGTCAGTTGATCTCGAGCTCCGGTCAACGGGACGTCGACGATGTCCTGCGTCAATGCCGGAGTTCCGCCGAGTACGACCACTCGATCGGACAGGTACACCGATTCGTCGACGTCGTGGGTGACGAGGAGGACGGTGATGCCAAGATCACGCTGAAGCGTCAGCAGGAGGTCTTCGAGTTCCGCGCGGGTCTGCGCATCGACCGACGCGAAGGGTTCGTCCATGAGGAGTACCTGCGGCCGATAGGCGAGAGCGCGAGCTATCGCCACTCTCTGCTGCATTCCGCCGGACAACTGCCAGGGGTAGGAACGCGCAGCACCGCCTAGACCGACAACGGCAAGTGCATCGCTAACCCTCTCGTTCTGAACCTTCCGCGCCAGACCGTTGCCCCGTAGCGGCAGGCGAACGTTCTCGCCCACTCGAAGCCACGGCATCAGTGTGCGTCCGTAGTCCTGTGACACGAGAGCCAGCGTGGCCGGCGGTGCATCGATCGCGATCCCGGCGATGCGGACCTCACCAGTGGTCGGCTTCTGCAGACCGGCGATGCAACGAATCAGCGTGCTCTTGCCGATGCCGGAATGGCCGACGATGCAGACGATTTCTCCGGGTGCAACGGACAGATCGATGCCGCGGAGCACTTCGCGGCCGGTGGGACCGCCGTAGGTCACCCCGAGGCCGCTCAGTTCGACTGCGGGTATCGATGCCGCAGATTCTGTGGATGACATCAGTTTCCTTTCACTGCGAGAGCGTCGTGGGTCCGCGGCTGCCATCTGAGCAACCATCGTTCGATCACGCCGTATCCGAGGTTGAGCACGTATCCGATGATTCCCAGCAGGAGAATTCCGGACCACATGTCGGCGATCGCGAAGGTCTGTTGCGCGACGATCACGAAGTGACCGATTCCTGCAGTGGAGACGTACATTTCGCTTCCGACCATGATGACGACACCGATCGCGAGACTGGTGCGGATACCGACTGTTATCTGCGGCATCGCTCCGGGGAGGAGTACCTGCGTCACCAGGAGGGGTGTACGGATCCGGTAGCTGCGCGCCACCAATCGGATACTCGGGTCGATGGAGCGAATGCCGTCGAGGGTGTTGAGGAGTATCGGCCAGACCGCGCCGAAGGCGATGGCGGCAACGTTACCCGTCGAACCGGTTCCGAAAACGATGAAAAGTGCGGGTAATACGGCCAGCGCCGGAATAGCGCGGAAGAACTGGAGAAACGGATCGGCAATGTCGGCAGCCAGCGGGAACAGTGCCAGCAGGAGACCGGCACCGACGCCGACCACCAGTGCCACGGCGAGACCGAAGGCAAGGTTGGTCAAGCTCGGTACGACGTCGTGGACGAATCCCGGACCGAACCAGTTGTCCACAAACGCTTTCCAGATACGCGACAGCGGCGGGAAGTAAGGCGACTTGCTCGACTCCGAACCGAAGTACCATACGACGACGATCAAGATCGGCAGCCACAACTCCCACACGAGGAGTCGAAGTCCTGACATCATCTTCACGTCGTCATCCTCCTCGGGATGTAATGCCAAGCAAGTAAACGATTCTCGATCGCCATCACGGCGAAGGCGAGCAGCATTCCGAGTAGTCCGGCGACGATGATCAGTGCGAACATTCGATCGGGAACGGATTGGCTCAGCAGGATCTCCTTACCGAGTCCCGGCACGCCGGCGATCAATTCTGCACCGATGGTCAGCAGCAATCTCAGTGTTGCCGAGATGCGAATCCCGGTGAAGATGTAGGGCATCGACGCCGGTGCGACGACGAGAGCGAGCCTGCGCCACAGTGGAAGTCGGAAGGATCGTGCGGTGGCCAGCAGTTCCGGGTCGACGTTGCGCACACCGTGAATCGTCTGGAGCAGAATCGGCCACACACTTACTGCCACGATCAGTGCCACCGCCATCCGTTGCGTCGGGCCCATGATCAGCAGAAAGAGCGGAATGATTGCGAGCGGCGGAACGGTTCGGCAGAAGTCGATGACGAAGCGGGAGGAGACCGTCAGGAACGGGTGCGCGGCGAGCAGCAGCCCTGCCGGGATTCCGATCACCAGGCACAGCGCCAATCCGATCGCCGTGGTGGTCACCGTTTGTCCCAGTGATGTCCACAACGAGGACGTGCCGAGCTCGTTCACAAAGGCCACTGCCACGTCGCTGAACTTCGGAATACCTTTGACGTCCTCGTCGCCGAGCATTCCGAAGATCTGCCAGGCGGCTGCCAACGCGAAGAGCGTCAGCAGCCGACCGAGCAGAACCTGCCTGCGGCGAGTCTGCAGGGTTGTCAAGGCGGACAACTCAGTTGGCCGGGGTCAGCAGGGATTCGGCCTCGACCGAATCCGTCAGTTCCCCGTACTTGACCAGCAGTTCGATCTCCGTGCCGAGAGCACCCGGTTCCACTACTGCGACGAACTGAGGATTCTTGCTGTTGGCCAGCATTTCGAGCGGAATCTTGGCTTGTGTCGAGAGTGCAGCCTTGACCGCGCCCGGATTCTGATTGGCGTAGTCAACTGATTTGGCAAGCGCGGTACGGAATTTCGCGAGTGAGTCAGGGTTCGCATTGACAAACGATTCCGAAGCGACCAGCGAGGTCCCCGGTACACCGGGCGCGGCCAAGGGGAAGGGGTGGCCGAGGATCTTCAGCCCCGAGTCGGTTGCTTTACTCAGGAACGGATCGATGAGGAATGCCGCGTCGGCCCCGCCGGTGGAAACCAGGTCGCCGAGGTTGGGCATGGGCGCCTGAATGAACGAGACCTTGTTCGCTGCTCCGCCGGATTTCTCCACCGCGGCAGAGATGACTGCTTCGCTGACGGACTTCAAACCGCTGATCGCGACGGTCTTGCCTTCGAGGTCACGGAAGCCGCTGATGGAACTGTCCTTGGCGACCACGAGACCGGACTGGTCGACGCTGTCATTTGCGGCAAAATTCGTGAGCCCGCCGACAATGGTGACGGGCATGTTCTGGCTCCGTGCCTGAATTGCGGCAGCGGCAGTCGTGGCTGCCATATCTGCATTTCCGCTGAGCAGCAACGGAATTTGAGCCGAGGAACTAGCGCCGCCCTCCACGAGTTGGATGTCGAGTCCCTCATCGGTGAAGTACCCCTGCTCCATGCCGAGCCAAATCGGTGCGAAGTCCGCGATCGGCTGAGGTGCGATTCGAATCGTGGTGGTCTGGGTGCCCCCGCCGTCGGAGGCCGTGGCGTCGCTCGAACAGCCTGTCAGTGCCAATGCCGCGGTCGCGACCGCGGCTAGGGCAACAACTCTGAACCGTGGTGTCGACCGAAGGGTAAGTCCAACCGTCATGTCCGAAAACCTCTCGCTGGGAAAGATATGACTTCCTTGCCGGTAATCCGGTGGGAAGGTGAAGACGCTCAAAGAATTCCGTACGCCGGAACGATTGTTGTGACTATAGTAATTTCCTAGGCGAATGCCAAGGGTTTTCCAAGAACACGAGATTTCGGATCGCCGGGTACATCCACGGCACCGGGAGGGGATCGGATGACGAAGGGTTCTGCGTCCGCCGTCGACAAAGCGTTGGATCTACTCGAGGCCATCGCGCGCTCGACCACGCCGATGAAGCTCAGCGAACTGGCAGAAGAAGTCGGGATGCTCCGCCCGACTGCGCACCGAGTGCTCGGAGAACTCGCGAACCGTGGTTGGGTCTTCCGCTACGACGGTCGCTATCTCCCCGGCCCGGCTGCACTGCAGGTTTCCCACGAAGCGGCAGCGCATTCGTTGGCGGCCTTGTGCGATCCGACCATGCGGGTGCTGTCCGAGAGCACGGACATGATGGTGAATCTGCAGGTTCTCGAGAGCGGCGGGACGCGGATCATCGCGGCGCTGCGTCCCGAGCGACTCAAGATGATCACTCGTATGCTCGGGGATCTGCTTCCGCCGCACCGGTTCGCGGGTCCGCTCGCGTTGGTGGCGGCACTCGAGGACAACACCCGGGCGCCCTACCTGGCGATGGTGGAGAAGAGTGGCTATCCACTGGAAGGACCCACCGGCTTTCTCGCCGACATCGCCGAGACGCAGAAAACCGGATTCGCCGTTGTCCACAAACGATCTCAGGACATCATCGGTTCGGTCTCGCGTGCAGTGTCTTCCCGCAAGGGGTCTCCGCTCTGTGCGTTGACGGTGATCGGTTTCGATACCGACTTCGATGCGAAAACGACGCGAATGGTCGAAGAACACCTGCTGCGGGCCACCGATGAAGTGCAGCAACTCCTCACTGACCACACTTCGGGCAAGCGCCCGTCCGACACAGGAGAATAAGGATGATTTCACGGACCGAGGGCTTCATCACCGTCGCAGACGGCGAACGGGTCTGGTACGAGACTGCCGGCGAGGGCCCGGATCTGATTCTCACGCACGGTCTCGGCGGAAATGCGGCCGTCTGGTACCAGCAGGTGCCCTACTTCGCTCAGCACTATCGGGTGATCAGCTGGGATCAGCGAGGATTCGGCCGCTCTACCAACGAGAACGGCAACCACGGCCCGGTAGCGGCAGTCTCTGATCTGATCGAAATCATGGACCTGTTGGCGGTTGATCGAGCGCACGTGGTCGGCCAGTCGATGGGCGGTTGGGCCGCATTGGGGACCGCGATCGCTGTTCCGGACCGGGTGGAGTCGGTAGTCCTGGCCTGCACGACCGGCGGCATTCCCGTCGGATTCGGTCCGGACAGCGCACCTCCCCTCACCGCAGCACCCGTCACCGCGCGGCCCCTGGGGGAGCATCCCGCTGTGGGCGGACGGTTGCCGAGCTTGGACATGGCGAGGGCATACCTGTACCAAGCTCTCGGCACCTTCGGTCATCGCCCACCTGACACCGAGTTCTTCCGAATTCTCAAGGCCCACAACTACTCGCCGAGCGATCTTGCCGCGGTGACGGCGCCGGTTCTGCTGATCGCGGGCGAGCTGGACGATTTGATGACACCCGAGCGGATTCGCAGCGCCGCCGAGTTCCTGCCCCACGCCGAAGTGGTCGAACTTGCCGACCGCGGCCACTCCCCCTATTTCGAGGACCCACACGCGTGGAACGAGTTGGTGGCGCACTTCCTGGCCGATGTTCGTGCGCGCCCAGTGCGCTGAAACGCCAACTCGTCACGCATATTCCAACTCCGAGGAGATCTAATGGATTCATCTCAGACCGTCGAGTTCATCCCACCCGCTTTCGATACGCCGTTCTCCACCGGAGTGCGCGTCGGAGACGTTCTGTATCTGTCGGGTCAGATCGGCATGCTCCCGGACGGGACTTTGGCCGACGGCTTCGAAGCGCAGGCTCGTCAGACCATGGAGAACATCGTGGCTTCGTTGATCGCTTACGGTTCCGGCGTCGAAGCAATCTTCAAATGTACTGTCATGCTTGACGACATGTCTCGTTGGCAGGAGTTCAACAAGGTCTACCTCGAGTACTTCCCGGCGTCGAGACTGCCGGCCCGCAGTGCGTTCGGAACAGACGGACTGGCACTGGGTGCGCACATGGAGGTCGAATGCATGGCCTACACCCCGCGGGTCTGACTGCTCGCGGGCACTAACCGTCCCAATCCACACGTTCAGCCAGGCGCAACAATGTGCGTCGGCGTGTCGTGCTGGTTTCGCCGATGTGCGCGATCCGGCCGTAGATGTGGGCGCGGAAGTTCTCGATACCGTCCCGATTCTGTTCCTGCGCCGAGGTATTGGCGGCATTGTGCAGCAGGGCGCGCAAGCGATCGTAGTCGTCGCGCGGATACGAGGGTTGGTCGTTGATCACCAGCCCGGTGAGGTGTTGGCGTCGATGAGGGCGCATCACCTTGGTCTTTCGTGGATGGATGGCAAACCCTTCGTCTCTGGCGATCTGCTCGACCGTCCAGAGGAGGGTGCCGACGTCGGCTACTTCGATTCCGGAGAACGCGAGGTCGTCGGCGTATCGGGTGTAGGTGAGCCAGTTCGCTTGTGCGAGTCCACTCAAGCGGATGTCGAGTTTGCGTGCGACGAGATTCGCCAGTGCAGGAGAAGTGGGTGCGCCTTGCGGAAGATGCGCGGTGCGTAGCTGTGATGCCTGTGCATACGGTAGGCCGCGCAGGGTATCGGCAGGTGTTGCAACAGTGCACAATCCGGTGAGAACGCCTGCCACTGCGGGTGGATAGCCGAGGGCGGCGAAGACGGCATGAACGCGGCTGCCGCTGATCGAAGGGAAGAACTGCGCGAGGTCCGCGCCGATCACGATTTCCGACTGTGCGTGCGGCGCTGCAAAAGTCAGAGGGCTTCGACCACGGACAAATCCGTGTGCCGCGTCGTGCGGGGGCACCAGGTCTAGGATGCGGCGCAGGATCTTCCGCTGAATTTCGCGCAATCGGGGTTTCGGTACCTCGAGGAGGCGAGCGCCGGCCTTCTTGCTGATCTGCATCGGCCGGTAGTGGCGTAGCGGTCGGGGTTTCGTGCGGAGCCATTCCCCTCGGTCGGCGAACCACTCGAGTTCGGAGATCGTCAGATCCAGTGAACGAGCCAGGTCCACACTGGTGTTGTAGCGGGGAACGTCGAACCGCCACACCGAGGTTTCATTGGTGTCCAGTGAGAGAGGAACAGGCCGCAGGCGAGGTAGTTCGCGAAGCAATCGATACAGAGTCTGCGGTTCGAACGGTGGAGCGGGCATGAGGTCGAGAACGCGCACGGCCAGGAGCGTCGGGGAAACGCCGAAGACGGTTCCGAATGCCTCCTCGAGGCCGCTGAGGGTCCACGGAGCGTCAGCGGCCGCAACGGCCAGACGACGCGCCAACTCGGGATCGAGCTCGAAGTCACGCATGATTCGACTCCGGGATGCGACGGGGCGGGGTGACCAAATCCTTTGTCCGGTGCGGCGGCAAGCACGCGGAGCGTGCCGAACGCCGGTGGACGCAGTATCCAATTCTTCTGGCCGACCCAGGGGTTACCCCTGAGACTGGTCGCGTGGACCAACTCTCACCCACGCGCCGCCGCATTCCTTCACAATGGCAGACCGTTCGGTATCTGTCACGTGTGAAGCGGATCTGTCAGGAGTGGGTCCTCAGATCGACGAACGATCCGAACCGACGAACTCGCTGATCCACGGCACGACTGCTTCGCGGACGGTGACCGCTTTCGGCAGTAGTCCGTTGCTCAGCAGGAGATCGGCCGCGCGCTGCTGCTCGTCCAGGAACTCGTCGGTGACAGGGTTGACACCGAAAGGACGTCCGCGCAGTGCAGCTTCCCAGGCATCGAGGCTCGCGGACCCGCCACGCTTCTCGACGTCGTCGACGAAGACCTGGGCGGCTTCGCGGGGGTTGGCTTCGATCCAGGCGTCGGATTCCTGCAGGGCCTCGATGATCGCCTGGAGGGCCTCCGGGTTGGTATCCGCGAAATCGCGCCGGGTGAACCACAGTGAGGGGTGGCTGAAGAGTCCGTCGGTGGCGATCAGCGTGCGCAGTTCGTGGTTCGCTTCGATGTCCGTCAGCCCCGGGTACGCGCCAACCCAGGCATCGATGGTGCCGTCGACGAGGTCCGCTCCACCACCGCGTACGTCGGTGTCGACAGGGACGATGTCGGACCAGGTCAGCCCCGCCTGATCCAAGGCGAACAACAGAAGTGTGGTCTGCCACGATCCGTGCGCGATGCCGACGCGCTTGCCACGCAGGTCCTCAACCGTGTTGATCTCGGACTCTGCCTTGACTACCAGGCGCCCGTTCTCCACGCGGGGGCCGGAGATTCCGATGTAGACGAGATCGCGGCCCTGGGCCAATCCGGTGACGGGCGGCGTGAATCCGGTTCCGATCACGTCGTATCCGCCCTCCTCGAACAGCCAGTCCGAGTGCAGGGTCGGCAAGGCGTTTTCCGGGTTCACTGCAGGCTTGGCGGGAAGCTCACGCAGGTCCACCCACTCGACATCGGGGAGACGGCGTTCGAGGATTCCGGTGTGGCGCAGTACGAACAGCGAATTGTTGTGTGGGAAGTATCCGACGCGAACGGTCATGAGATCTACGGTTTCCTGTTCTGAATCAGTGATGGGGGTGTCTAGATGAGGCCGCGTCGACGCGCCTCGTCGGCGAGTCCGCTGCGGCCCCACTGCACGGCGAGGTTGGACGGATCGAATTCGACCGAACCGCCGAGGGATTCGGCGATCGCCTGGAACTGTGCGCCCTCCTCGAGGAGGACGACGAACTTCGCGAGGTCGAGCAACCCGCTGCGGCCGATGACGTTGACCCCGCCGTTGGCTTCGAAGATCGCCACCAGATCGGGATCGTGTTCGAGACGCTCGAGAATGAAATCGCCTGCAGAACGGGCCCGATCGATGTGCGGCGGAATCTCTCGGGAGAGCGTCAGCCTCTGCGAAGCCGCATAGCGGATGGGTAGCGTCCGATGTGTCTGTGCCCAACCGCCGAGCCACGGTGTGTGGATGTGGACAACGCTGGTGATTTCCGGATGCTGACGGAAGACCGATGCGTAGCCGGTGACAAATCCGGCCGATCCGTTGCCGGACAGCACCTCTCCATCGAAGGTGGCGACAACCGGTGACACCGACGGATCGTTCGCCCACGGTCCCGGATCGTTCAGGGCGACCGCGATTTCGGTGCCGGGTACTCGTTCGACGAAGTTGACGGTCCCGTTGGCTGCAACGGTTCCGGTCTTGCGGAAGACGTCGAATGCTTTGTCTGCTGCTTTGCGAGCTTCTTCGACGAATGCTGCGGTATCGGTATCGGTATCGGTGTCGAGTCGAGTTTCGGTGGTGGTCATCGAGTCTCCAGTCCAGAAGGTGTGATCGGGGTGCGCTGCAGGAGGGGAAGAACTTCTTCGCCGACGCGGTATGCCTCTTCGAGATGCGGGTTACCGGCGAGGATGAAGGCGTCGACGCCCAGTTCGCGCAGCTCGTCGAGTCTTTCGGCGACCTGCTCGTAACTGCCGACCAGCCCGAACGCCGGTCCGCCGCGGATGAGGCTGAAGCCGCACCACACGTTGGGTTGCACTTCCAGATCTCGGTAGCCGGTGATGTGTTCGGGTACCCAGCCTTTGATGCGGGCGGCGCCCACCGAGTCACCCTGGGCTGCACGGTCGGCGGCCCCCTTGTCGACGAAGGCCCAGCCTTTCTCGATCTCGGCCCACGCGGCTTCTTCGGTGTGCCGGGCTACGACGTCGATGCGTACGGCGAATTTCGGCGTGCGTCCCAGCTTGGCCGAGTTCTCCCGCACCCCGTCGATCTTGGCTCTCAGATCGGCGTACGGTTCCAGCCAGGAAAGGTAGTAATCGGAGTGCAGTCCGGCGGCGGCGACGGCTGCGGCCGAAGATCCGGAGAAGTACACCTCGGGAAACGGTTGGCCGGCCAGTCCGGTTGGCAGTGCGGCGCCGTGGGTCTGGAAGAAGCGACCGTCGAAGTCGAAAGGTTCACCGTCCCACACACCCTTGAGGACATCGAGGAATTCGGATGTCCTGGTGTAGCGATCGTCGTGGTCGACCTTGTCGCCCCACCACAGCTGAGGCGCTCCACCTCCGCCGCTGATGATGTTGTAGACCAGACGTCCACCGGTTGCGCGCTGCAGACTGGCCGACATTCGCGCTGCCTGTACCGGGTGAAGGAACCCCGGTTGGAACGCGACCATGAAACGGTAGGTGGTGGTCTCGGCGGCCAACGCTGCTGCGGTCGCCCACGGATCCTCGGTCATCGGGAAAGACGGCAGAAGTCCACCGAGGAACCCTGCGGACTCGGAAGCCTTTGCCACCGCTGCCATGTGGTCGATGTAGCTGTATCCGTCCAATTCGCCGCCGCGGATCGCGGGAGCAATGTTGCCCGGCCCGTATCCACCGGCATCGCCGCGGTTGTAGCGACGCGGAGTACGCAGCGACGCGTGGTCGCCTTCCATCCCGATCCGCCAATAGAAATCGATGCTCATGCGGTGGCCTTCTCTTCTGTGGTGGCCTTCTCTTCCTTGCGGATCCGACCCTCGGGATCGACCAGGTGCAGGAGATGCTCGCCCGCCCGGTGCAGCTCTTCGATGTGGGGTCGACCGGACAAGACGAAACCGTCGAAGCCGATATCGCGATACGACGACAATCGTTGGGCCACCTCCTCGTAGCTTCCGACGAGGCCGATACTGTGCTCGTAGCCGATGCGGTCGAATCCGGACCACAGGATGCCGCCCCGATCGATCTCGAGTGCAGCGGAATCGGCTTCTCTCAGTTGCCGTTCGACACGAGCCCAGGCTTCGTCCGCTGTTTCCCTCGCGATGATCGGGATGCGCAGGACCTTCTCGACGGTCCTGCCGAGTTCGGATGCTCGGTCGTCGAGGGTGGTGATCCGTGTCGACAACTCGTCGCCGGCAAGGGTGAACTGATGGACATCGGCATGGTGGGCCGAGAGTTCCAGAGCTTCCGGTGAGTCCCCGGTCAGATGTACTCGGGGAAAACGGAGTCCCGACAAGATGCCTCGGAATCCGCCGCCGAGTACGTCGTAGTATTCGCCGTCGAAGTCGTAACCCGTGCCGCCGAATCCGCCAGGGAGAATTTGCTCCTCGTTCCATACGCCACGGGCGACGGTCAGGAACTCCGCGGCGCGCGCGTAGCGGTCGGCTCCTCGAACCACGTCGCCGCGAGCAGCGGCGTCTTCGGGGTCCGTCTCTACCTTCACTCGCCATTCGAGACGACCTGCCGACAGGCGCTGAAGTGTCGCCGACATTTTGGCGGCGTAGACGGGGGTGCCGAAAGTGGGGTGAAACTCCACGACCACTCGCGAATGACGCGTCTGACGTAGGGCGGCGGCAGCAACGATCCAGGATTCTTCGCCATTCGGATCGTACGGTGCGACAACGCCGTCGACGCCCGATAGTTCGGCTGCGAGAACGATCTGTGCCACTTCGTCGAAGGGCCCGAAGTTTCCGGGACGAACATCGGTCGCAACGGTAGTCGGTCGCTGCGGCCCGAAGCCGCCGCGACTGTTCAGTGCGGCCACCGCCCGGCGTCCGTCACCGCGAGACGGTAGCTCCCAGTAGACGTCCGTCATTCTGCTGTGCCCTTCTGCGCAACAAGGTTGCGTGCCTGTTCCAGTGGTTCGTGCGCCACCCAGGACTGCAGGTCGAAGTCGGCGGCAAGGAAGCCGTGCGCATACAGGAATTGTTTCTGCACGCCGAGCAGGTCCACACGCTCGTCAGACAGGCTCAAATGCAGTCCGGTGTGGAAGTTCTCGCCGTACGCTGCCACCACACCTTCGGGCCCCGACTGTGTTTCGGTCTGCAGAACGGCTCGGACCTCGTCGATGTTGGCTGCGGCCCAGTCCGCCGCTCTCAGGCTCTCGGCGAGGAAACCCACGACGATGTCCGGGCGTTGTTCGAGTAGGTCGGCATGAACTGTGATCGGTCGTGGGGTGCCGTTGTTGACGCGATCACGTAGCGATGCAGTGGAATCGAGATCGACGGCAACGGCGAGGCCATGTTCGCGGGCAACTTCCTGGGCGCGGGCACCCTTGACGTAGATGGCGTCGACGTCGCCGCGTAGCAGGGATTCGACGCCCCACGTCGTGTTGCGGGTGGACGAGGCGGTGCGGACCTCGGGGGCTGCCGTCGTCGCAACCTCGACGAGAGTGACGTCGGCAAAACTCAACTCGCCGAGTCGAAGTGCGGAGGCGAAGCCGTGCAGGGCCATGGCACGGGGGAAGCTCCTGGCCTGATCTGCCGCCCAGGCCGGGATGCCGATCCGAGCGCCTGCCAGAAGACCGGCTTCTCGGATGTCGGAGTCTCCGCGCACCAGGATTGCCTGGGCCTCGTCGATCCAGGTGAGCCCGATGAGCCTCGTCGGAGAACCACTGGCACGCGCGGCCAGTGCGGGGACGTTGCCGCCTTCGCGAATGAGTCCGGAGAGGTGGTGATCGAAATGGCGCACTGCCAATTCCGGTCCGGCATCTTGCAGTACGCCGAAACGCACTCCGGATTCGTTTGCCGTCCGGTCGAGCCAACCGAGACTGTTGGCGAGGCCGCTGGCGGTGGGAACGGGGCAGCGGGTGTACCAGAGTGTGTCGATTGCGGAATCAGCGATCAATGTCATGACTGTCCTGTCCGTCGGGGAAGGTGCGACCGACGCCGAGTTCCTTCAGGAAACTCGCTCGGTAGCGCAGAGATTCGGGATCGTTCCGATCGCGGGGGCGTGGCAGGTCGATGTCGACGTCCACGGCAAACCCGCCCTTGTCGAGGATGAGCACACGGTCGGCAAGTCGTACGGCTTCGTCGACGTCGTGCGTGACGAGCAGTACTGCCGGACGGTGGCGGGCGACCAGATCGCCTACCAAGTCTTGCATTTGGAGCCTGGTCAAAGCGTCGAGGGCCGCGAACGGTTCGTCGAGCAGTAATAGTTCAGGTTCGCGAACGAGAGCGCGAGCCAATGCGACGCGTTGGGCCTCGCCGCCGGAGAGGGTGGCCGGCCAGGCGCGGTGCTTGTCCGCGAGGTTGACCTCGGCGAGTGCGTTGCGTGCATTGTCGGTCACCTGACGTGACCGTTTCTGTCCGACTGTGACATTGGCCAGAACTCGCTTCGACGGGATCAATCGCGGTTCCTGGTAGACGACCGTGCGGTCGCGCGGAACCAGCACCTCACCGCTGTCCGGTGCTTCCAAACCGGAAAGCACTCGCAGCAGGGTTGTCTTGCCGGTACCGCTGGGGCCGAGGAGAACGACGAACTCGCCGCGCGTGATCTCGAGGTCGATACCACCTAGAACAGTCTTGTCGCCGAACGACTTACGCACTCCGGTGAGCGAGACCGCTACCGGTGATCCGGCACGTCGCTCGGCCGCGGTGGTGCCGGTCCGCTCACGGGCTGCCAACGGCGGCAGAGGTGCTTCGGTGGATGGCAGCGAGCCGATGGTTGTATTCGTCATCGCGCCACCGACAATCTCCGCCACGGCATGGAGTACCGCTCGATCAGTCTGACGATTGCGTCGAAGATGAGTCCCAGTGCCGCGTACATGACGATGCACAGAACCATGTAGTCGGTGCGGTTGTATTCCTGCGCCAGGGTGACCAGATATCCGATGCCCTCACGTGTGCCGACCTGCTCGGCGGCGATCAATCCGGTGATGCTGAGCGACAGGCAGATTCGAAGCCCCATCAGAACACCGGGGAGGGCGGTCGGAAGAATCGCTCCGAACACCAGTCGCCAACCCGTCAGGCCGAAACCTTGTGCCGCTTCCACCATCTTGCGATCGACTCCGCGCACTCCCAGGTAGGTGTACGCGTACATGGGGGCGACGGTCGCGACGGCGATCAGGACTACCTTGAAGGTTTCGTCGATACCGAACCAGGCGATGAACAACGGAACGAGCGCGAGGAACGGAACCGCGCGGTTGATCTGCATGGTCGAGTCGATCAGTTCTTCGCCGAGCGAGGAGAGACCGGACAGAACCCCGAGCACCAATCCGACGATCACACCGACCGAAACACCGAGTGCAGCACGTTGAAGCGACGCGAGACCGAAGTCGACCAACTGACCCGACTGGTACAGCTCGGCGAATGCCGTCCACACCGCCGGAGGTCCGGCCAGGATCTCTTCGCGGATCAGTCCGGTAGCGGATCCGATCCACCATCCGGCAACCAGCAGCGCGGGTACGAGGAAGCGGAGTGGGATCGAGACCCACTTGGGCCTGCTGCGATTGCGGCGGTAGCGGGGCGTTTCGAGTTGCGGATGCTCCACTGACGGCGACGCAGTTCGTGCGGGCCGGGTCAGCGTCACCATCGGGTCACTTCCCCTCAGTGGTGGGTGCTGCCGCTGCCGAACCTGCCACAGCACCCTGGAGGTCGAAGATCACGTCACTGCCTTTGATCGGCTGCTGGATCACCTTGTTGTCGGCGAACAACGTGGAGATCGATTCGAGGTCGGTAGCGTCGGCTGCAGTCGGGTAGCGGAAGTTGGTGATCTGGCCGCCCAGGGTGATCGCGTCGTCGAGTCGCTGTCCGGAGAGTGCGCGCGGACCGGTCTGTTCGAAGACGTTCTCGAATGCTGCCGGGTCGGCCTGCTGCTTCGCGGTGAGTTCCTGGGTGACCTCGAGGAACTTCTGGACCACTTCGGGATGCTCTTCGAGTACTACGGTGCGGCCGGCGATGATGGTGCTGTCCACGGAGTCGATGCTCGCCTCGGTTGCGATCTCGACCGCGCCCTTGGCCTTGGCCTCCTGATACGGAATCAGGAACGATGCCCACGCGTCGACCTGCCCGGTGGAGAACGCCGACGCCGCGTCAGCCTGTTGCAGCGGAACACGTTCGACGGAATCGATCGGCACTCCGGCCTGCGTCAGGGCCTTGAGCGTGATGTACTCGCCCTTGCCTGCAGGGTTGACGGCAATGCGCTTGCCGGCCAGATCTGTGACGGTCTTGATGCCGGACTCCGGAGTGGCGATGATGCCGGCCTGGTCCTTGTTGTACGGGTCGGACGTGGCGAAGATGCGGACACCCACGTCCTTGGACAGTGCGCCGACGACGGGACTGTATGCGCCGGTTTGGATGTCAAGTTCACCGCTGTTGAAGAGTTTGAGGTTGGAGCTGAATCCCGGTGTGGTCTTGACCCATTCGATCTTTGCGCCCAGCGGTGCCAGAGCCTCGTCGTAGGTTCCGTCACGCTTGCCGACGGCGATGGCACCGGAGTTTCCGGGATCGAAGACCTTGAGCGTGAAGTCTGCGCTGGAATTGCCTGCGGCGCTGTCGGAATCGGAAGACCCACACGCCACCGCCAACCCGGCCAGCGGGATCATGGCGAGCGCAGCGGCAGCTCGTGGCAGTCGGCGGAAGCGGGACATGTATGTGGCTCCTTCAGGCGTTGAATCGTCAGAACTGACGACGATGACGCTATTGGGTGCCTGTCCGTTTTACCCCCGTTTGTTTTCTGGAGATTGGAAATCTTGACAACATCGGAAGTCTGTTCATCTGGCCTTTTGCAGGTCCACGTTCGGTTCCTTTCCATCTGATGGAAAGGATGGCCGGACTGCTGGGTCCGTGTTAGCGTCCGATTCTCAGGTCGATCAGGCCACAGCGAAAGGATCGTTCGTGACGGACGCACGCGGCGCGGGAGTTCAGACGGTAACCCGTGCCCTGACCATGCTCACATGTTTTCGCAGTGGCGAAGAACTGGGAGTCTCGGAAGTTGCGCGGCGACAAGAGCTTGCGGTCAGCACCACGCATCGATTGCTGCAGTCGCTCGTCGACGCGGGATTTCTCGAGAAGGACGACGCAACCAGTCGGTATCGCATCGGCGCGGCGCTGGCGGCTTACGGACAGGTCTCCTACCGGCAGCATCGGATCTATCTGTCCGAGCCCTATTTGGAGCAATTGGCCGCGACGACAGGAGCATCCGCCTCCCTGGCAGTGCGAAGCGGAAGTGAGGTGGTGTTGCTCGGATTCAGTCGGTGGCGCGAGGCCGACGGGCACGTGCTGCAGGGTGTCCGCCTTCCCTTGCATGCGAGCGCACTGGGGAAAGCCTTTCTGGCTTGGTCCGATGTCGACGATTCCGAGCTGGCTGCGTTGCCACGTGAAGCGACCACTCAGCGTGCGATCACCGATGTCGCCGGTATCCGCCGGGAACTGGAACTGACTCGTGAGCGAGGATACGGATTCAACGACGAGGAGTTGACCCCGGATTTTCGAACGATCGGAATTCCGATCATCGATGGATCCGGCACTGTGCGTTACGCTCTCGGGCTTCGTGGTCCGGTCGAGCTGATGATCGACGAACGGATTCCGTTCCTCGCGGATCTTGCCAAGGTGACTGCACGACAGATCGGTGAGGTTCTTCTCTGACGTGATGTGAAAGCGCTTGTGGCAGATCCGGCCGAACGTGATTACCGTTGAAGTCGAGGGCGCGATCGCACAATGGCTACGCGACGTGACCGCGTCCTCGCGAGCGTGGAGACGAGTGATGACGACGATCGGTGTCGTTGCCCTGTTGCTGGGCGTCCTGTTGATCGTGGTCGAGGCGCATGCCCCAACCGCGGGGGTGCTCGGTGCGCTTGGAGCACTCATGATCGGTGCCGGCGTGTGGATGCTCTTCACGTCCGACGGTATCGGGCAATTGATCGCGATCCCGGTGACGGCGGGGGTCGCGGTAGTCGGCCTGGGCGTGGTGGCGGTAGCGAGTCGAAAAGCGCTTACCGCGCGCCGCGCTCCCGTGCGTACGGGGACGGAATCTCTTGTCGGCTCGGACGCGACCGTTCGCAGTTGGACCGGTGCGCAGGGTCAGGTCGAGCTCGACGGCGGATTATGGCGTGCTCGAATGGAATTCGGGTACGACGATTCTGTGCCCGCCGTGGGCGAATCCGTCGTCGTAGAGCAGGTTCGAGGCCTGACTCTGAAAGTGCGCCGTCGTGAACCGTGGGAGCTGCCGCTATGACCACCGTGCTTGTCGTGTTGTCCGTGTTTGTCGTGCTGATTGCAGTCCTTGTGGGCATGTCGGTGAGAGTTCTGCGCGAGTACGAGCGCGCGGTGGTGTTCCGCCTCGGTCGACTGATCACCTTGAAGGGTCCTGGTCTGGTGATTCTGGTGCCGGCGATCGATCGTATGGAGCGGGTCAGTCTGCGAACCGTTACGCTGAAAATACCGGTCCAAGAAGTGATTACCCGCGACAACGTTCCTGTGAAGGTCACCGCCGTCACGTACTTTCGGGTCGTCGACGCTGACCGTTCGATAGTCGAGGTCGAGGATTTTCTGGCCGCCACCTCACAGATCGCCCAGACCACACTGCGCTCCATTCTCGGTAAAGCTGAGTTGGACTCGCTGCTCTCCGAACGTGAACGGCTCAACGAGGACTTGCAGAAGGTAATCGATCAGCAGACCGAGCCGTGGGGAGTCAAGGTCACGACCGTCGAGATCAAGGACGTCGAGATTCCGGCCAACATGCAGCGCGCCATCGCCAGGCAAGCAGAGGCCGAACGAGAGCGGCGAGCCAAGATCATCAACGCCGACGCCGAGTTTCAGGCTTCGGCCAAGCTCGCCGAGGCGGCCGAGGTGATCAGCCGCAATCCGACCACCCTGCAGTTGCGTTATCTACAGACGCTTCACGAGATCGGTAGTGAGAACAACTCCACCGTTGTCTTCCCCTTGCCGCTGGATCTTGTCCGGCCCTTTATCGGTGGCGGAGTTGCGGCAACTCCCGCGACCCAAGAACCTGCCCGTTTCGTCTGGAATGCGAAAGTTGTTGATTAGCATCTAGTTTCGGTTACCATCCCTTGTGTTCGAAACTGTGTTCGATTAAACTTTGGGCATGGACAGTCGGGATGCGTGGCAGCTGGATGGCGAGGACCTCAAGGGTGAGGTTCTGGATCTGGTGCGTGTCCGGCACGAGTTGCAGTCGCGGTTGGTGTTGCTGATCGTGGAGATGTTTTCCCGTGAGGTTCTCGGTGGGAAGGGTTTTCGGGCGATCGCTCAGTGGTTGCATGGTTCGACGAATTTGGAGATCGGTGAGTGCAGTCTGCTGGTCGGGTTGGCGCGGTTGTTGATGCTCGAACCTGTTGTCGCGGATGCGTTTCATCGCGGTGACGTGGATGCGTTGAAGGCGCGGCAGGTGGCGTCGTTTTGTCAGCATCCGCCGAAGAACATGACCCTGGCGGATGTGGACAAGGCTCGCGGGATCTTGCTCGGGTTGGCGTCGAAGAACATCGCTGATTGTGATGCGGTGCGGGCGGCGATCCGGCGGATCGAGAAGCAGTACGGAAACCGTGAGGACGGCGTTCCGGTGGGTGAGGATTCGGAGCGTAACGAGTTCTACGCCTCGAAAGGCTTGTACGGGCGGGTGTCGGTGAAGGGTGATCTGGATGCGGTGAACGGGGCCCGGTTGATCACGTTGTTGTCGAGTCTGTCTGCGCCGACGCCGGAGAAGGACGGCGTCAAGGACACGCGTACGCCGGCGCTGCGGCGGGCGGATGGGTTTTGCGAGTTGTTGCGGCGGTACGAGTGGGCGGGGTTGGGTCCGGTCGAGGGCGGGGTGAAACCGCACATCACGGTCATCGCCAGTGCAAAAGACATGACCGACCTCAAAGCATTGAAGGATCTACTGCCGTCGACGGAGGAACTCGGGTTTGCGTGGGCGGATTGGGTGGGTCCGATCAGTATCGATACTGCGCGGATGTTGGCGTGCGACTGCACGGTCACGCGGATTTTGTTGGATGAGAATGGTGTTCCGCTCGACTGCGGTAAGGAAGCGAGAACGGCGACGGTGCCGCAGCGGCGGGCGTTGGCGGTTCGTGATGGTGGGTGTGCGTTTCCGGGGTGCGGGACTCCGTCGGGGTGGTGCGATGCTCATCATATTGTTCACTGGGGTGATGGTGGCCCAACGGATCTCGATAATCTGGTCTTGTTGTGTGGTCATCATCATCGGACGCTGCATCACACGGAGTGGCGGGTGGAGATCGGACCGGATCGAAAAACGGTGTTCTATCCACCGATGTCGATCGATCCGTATCAACAGCCGATCGGCGGGAACAGCCCACCTACAGCAGCCTGAACGGGCGCAACTGAATACGTACACACCGGGGCTTAGCCATGCCCCGGTGTGTACGGCGTGTGCGGTCAGAGCATCGTCGAGATATGGTCCGGCAGCGCGACACCGGAGTCGAGATCCTCGGACGGGATCGGTTCACCGAAGTGCGTAGCTGCGGGAACTACTCCAGCCCAAACGGTTTCGACACCAATGTCGGCGGCATCGTCGCCGGGGCCGCCGGTGCGGGCCTTGACGGAAGCCTCGTACAACGGCAGTGCAAGAACGATGGTTGCCGCCATTTCCTTGCGCGTGTGATCCCGAAGGTGTTGGGAACGTCCGGGAACCACCTGGTCGACGATCAGATTCAAAGCCTTCACGCGCTCGTCGCCGTCGGTCACGACTCGAGGTGATCCGATGATGACGCCGCTGCGGTAGTTCATCGAGTGGTGGAAGCCCGACCGAGCCAACACGAGCCCGTCGAGGATCGTGATGGTGATGCAGATTTCGCTGTCGGGAGCCAAGCTCCGTGAAGCGACTGAACCGTGAACATAAATAGATCCGCCGCGGTCGGGGCCGTCGAGGTCGAACCCGTAGGCGGTGGGAAACACCATGGGAACTCCGCCGACGGTCACACCCATGTGGCACAGCTTCGCGGACTGCAAGACGTCGACGAGTGCCGCGCGTTCTGCGACGCCGTGGTGGCGGGCGCGCTTGTGCGTCGTACGTGCTGTCGGGGACAGCGGAATAGGTGCAGTGGGGGCAGGAGCAGGGGCAGCAAAGACAACGGAATCTGTCATGCAGACAATGCTGGTGGCAAAATGGCTTCAAGTCATGGTCCAATCAGTGGAGACTTCGATAGGCCACTTCGATTTGCCACTTCCGGGAGGGTTCTGAATGTTTCTGCCTTCGGCGGTAGCCGTCGTCCTCGACCGGACAGATCGGCGGGCGCTCCCGGTCCAGATTGCCGACCACCTCAGAGCTGATATCCGCAGTGGTAAGGCGGCAGTGGGTCTGAGGTTACCCAGTTCCCGGAAGCTGGCGGCGGAGCTCGAGGTGGCGCGGGGCGTCGTGGAACGGGCGTATGAGCAGTTGATCGCCGAGGGTTGGCTTGTCGCTGTGCACGGCTCAGGCACCTTCGTTGCCGAGGCGCCCTCCCCCATGGTCACTCCCACGACTACACCGAAGAAGGCCGCCGACAAGATGTCACCCAGGGTGCAGCTCCGGCCGGGCGTGCCGTGGACGCCACCGCGTGCATCGGCAGCGTGGCGGCGGGCGTGGCGTGACGTCGGGTCCAAACCGCCACCTTTCGAGGATCCCGATCCTGCGGGTGACTACGAATTGCGTTCGGCACTATCGGAATTACTGGCAAGAGCCCGCGGAATGTCGGTTGAACCCGAGAGAATCCTGATCACCTCAGGTGCCACGCATGGTCTCGGCCTCGCCCTGTCGGCTCTGCGTACCCGTGGTGCTGTTCTGGCGATGGAAGATCCCGGATACCGGTATGCGTCCTCGGCCGCTACAGCCTGTGGATGGTCGCTGCTCGACGTGCCCGTCGACGCTCATGGTCTCTGTGTCGACCAACTCGAAACTGCGTCGGAGAGCGTCCGTGGCGTGTATGTGACACCGTCCCATCAGTATCCGACGGGTGGGCTGCTTCCGGTAGGTCGGCGCAACCAGTTGATCGAGTTCGCCCGCGTCCGCGACGTCGTCCTGTTCGAGGACGACTACGACTCCGAATTCCGTTACGACGTAGCGCCTTTGCCTGCGCTTGCCCAGTTGGCTCCTGATCGGGTGGTGTATCTCGGAACAGTTGCCAAGACGCTCGGCGCCGGAATTCGATTGGGCTGGTTGGTGGCTCCCCTCGACCTGGTCGACCGCATAGCAGTACACCGCAAGCGAATCGGCGACTTCCCGTCGGTTCCGCTGCAGCAAGCACTCCTGTCCCTGCTCCGTGACGGCGAATGGGATCGAGCGGTGCGTACCGCCCGGCGCAGGTACCGGGAGCGTGATCGGGCGGTCGAGGAAGCGCTGTCATCGTTCGGTGAACTGCGGGGTCTCGGCGCCGGCATGCACACGACGCTCATGCTCGACGCGGATCTGGCAGCCGCCGTCGCTCGCGAGGCACTTGAACACGGCGTCGAAGTGCCCACCCTGGTCGAGTCCACCCGAACGCACGGAGACCCCGGCGGATTGGTCATCGGCTACGGACGGGTGGAATCCGCGGACCTCGAATATGCGCTCGAGGTGATAGCCGAGTGCCTCGCACGTCACAGCGCGTGAAGTCTCGTTGATCGGGAGTGCGGCAACGGATGGGCGTGGTCCAGTTCTAGCGTCTGCTCGTGACGATCCGAAGCCAGACCTTTCCGCACCTGCTCGCACCAGGCACCATCGGCCCGATGACCGTGCCTAATCGCGTGGTTCTCCCTGCGATGGACATGAACCTGTGTGAAGACGGGGAAATCGAAAAGGGCGACATCGACCACTTCGTGGCGCGTGCAGCTGGTGGAACGGGTCTGATCATCACCGGTTGCTGCGCTGTTGCGTATCCGCTGGGCTGCACCAGCCGCAAGGAACCGGGGCTTTCGGAAGACCGGTTCATCCCCGGTCTCAAGGCGTTGGCCGACGCAGTCCACGACGCAGGCAGCAAGCTCTGTGTGCAGATGACACACCACGGCAAGGTGGCGCGCATCGATACCCTCGACGGCCGACCGCAGTTGGTCCCGTCCACGCCGAAGCCGCCGGGTGACATGAGCGCGATGGCCGATTGCACGCCAGAAGAACTGGGCAAGATGGCTGCCATCAACGAGGGCAAGAGGGCTACGTACCACGAGGCAACCAAGGAAGATCTTGATTGGCTGGTTCGCATGTTCGCCGAGGCTGCCGGACGGGTGAAGGCGGCGGGCGGCGACGCCGTCGAGATTCACTGTGCCCACAACTACGTCCTCGGAGCGTTCCTGAGTCGGTACACGAATCAGCGCGGCGACGAGTACGGAGGTTCCATGGAGAACCGTGCTCGCCTCGCTTGTGAGGTCATTCGGGCGGTCAAGGAGGAGGTCGGTGGTGCGCTTGCCGTCATCGTGCGTCTGGCCGGTCAAGAGTACGGCGAAACCGACGGGCTGACGGTCGACGAGGCTGCTGCGGCCGCGAAGATGTTCGAAGAGGCCGGAGCTGACGCCATTCATGTCACCGGTACCGCGCTGAATGCTTTTGCCAACTTCACCGACGGACCACTGCCCGACAAGGTCGGCTACTACACCGACAATGCAACGCGAATCAAGCAGGCGATATCGATCCCCGTGATCACCGTCGGACGTATGCTCCCCGAGGTCGGCGAGAAGATGATCGCGGAAGGTCGCACGGACTTCGCCGCAATGGGCCGTCAGCTCCTGGCCGATCCACAGCTGGTGAACAAACTCAAAGACGGTGTACCCGAGCGGGTTCGGCCTTGCATCAATTGCTACGTCTGCGTGCAGGAGAACTTCTGGGACGAGACCCCGCTGTGCGCGGTGAACCCTGCCCTGGGCAACGAAGCGCTGCTCCCCTTCGTTCGGACCAGCACTCCGAAACACGTTGTTGTGGTCGGAGCGGGCCCCGGTGGTCTCGAAACGGCTCGCGTGGCCGCTGAACGTGGGCACCGAGTCACGGTGTTGGACAAATCCGATCGCCTCGGCGGCACCCTGTGGTTCTCGAGCCTCACTACCCCGGACAACGGGCGTCTGCTCAGCTGGTTGAAAGTGGAAATCGAGCGTCTCGGTGTCGATGTTCGACTGAAGACCGAAGCCTCGGTTGCCTCGATCCGGGCACTGAACCCCGACGCCGTAGTCGTGGCCACCGGTGCGGTTCGTGAGCGGCCTAGCGTTCCGGGCGGTGATCTCCCGCACGTGCACACCGGTG
This sequence comes from Rhodococcus qingshengii JCM 15477, assembly GCF_023221595.1. NCBI lineage: Bacteria > Bacillati > Actinomycetota > Actinomycetes > Mycobacteriales > Nocardiaceae > Rhodococcus > Rhodococcus qingshengii. The sequence continues at coordinate 6,223,977 of NZ_CP096563.1, read as the reverse complement.
ATTCGTTGCGCGCGTTGATGACCGGAGCGGGAGACGTCTCACAGGTACCGCCGTTCCTGCGGACGATGGCCAAGTTGGGCAAGCTGTCCGGTATCACCAAGAGCCCCGCGGCGATCCGAGCTGTGACCCGCAAGTTCCTGCCCATGGGTAAGGACGTTGTCGTGATCGGTGGTTCGCTTGTCGGACTCGAGCTTGCGGAGTTCCTGGCCGAGCGAGGTCGCACTGTGACGCTGATCGAAGAAGGCCAGCAGTTGGGCATTCCGATGGCGATGCCGCGCCGCTGGACGGCGGTGCGCCACGCCAAGCATGTCGGTGTGAACATTCACCGCAATTCAACGGTGCAGCGCATCACCAAGGAGCACGTCGAATTCCGTTCCGGTGACAAGACACTGACCGCTCCGGCCGACATGGTTGTCGTCGCCTCGGGAGTGTCGGCGCAGGCGCCACTGGCCGATTCTCTGATCGGCGTCGTCTCCGACGTGCACGTGGTCGGTGACGCGGTGAACGTCGACTACATCGAGGGCGCGATGCACACGGCGTGGAAAGTCGCGATGGATCTGTAGTTCAGCATCAGGTAGCGCTTTGTGCCGCAACGATGTCCGGCCACCAGCGGGCCGCGACATCGGGGTGCGCACGTAGTCGACTCTTGAGGGCATTCGCCCCGTAGGAATCGTGGATCGGGTTGTTCGCGTCCACGGTGACGCCGGTGGCGCGCGCCGCCAGCTCGGGAGGTAGGTCGAACTCCGGGATCTGCGCTGCGTAGTTCGGGTTGAAGAAGAACGGCACCGAGATACGTTCACCGTCGCCCTCGGGTGAAACTACCCGGTGCACAGTCGCTTTCAAGTAGCCGCCGGTAGCGACCTCGAGCAGTTCGCCGATGTTGACCACCAGCGCCCCGTCGATCGGCGGCGCGTCGATCCAGTCGCCGTCGTGCTCGACCTGCAGACCGCCTTTGCCCGGTTCGACATAGAGCAGAGTCAGCACACCCGCGTCCTTGTGTCCGCCGACGCCCTGGGAGCCGGCACCTTTCGGGCGGCCCGGGTAACGCACCACCTTGATGAGGATCGACGGATCGTGAGCGAACGCGTCGTCGAAGATGTTCGCATCCTGGCCCAGGGCTACCGCCCATTCGCGTAAGAGGCTCAATGCGATCGAGGTGAGCGTGTCGTTCCACTCGGTGATGACGTCGCGAAGTTCGGGAAGGGCGTCGGGCCACTGGTTGGGGCCCTGCAGGATCTCCCAGGCCGGTGAGGTGTCGGTGCGCTCGGCCGCGGGCTGTTCGGCCCCGATGTCGATCTGCTCGCGCCAGTCCTGCTTGCCTTCGGTCAGTTCGCCGCCGAGCCGGGTGTACCCACGGAAGTGCGGGCTGCGGACGTTCTCGATCGCGAGCTTCTCGGCAGTCGGCAGCGCGAAGAACTCGCGGGCGACGGCGAGGAGGCGGCGCTGCAGTTCGTCGGGAATTCCGTGGCCGACCAGGTAGAAGAATCCGACCTCGTGGGTGGCCTCGCGGAGCTGAGTGCGGAACTGCTCGGCGGTGTCGGGGTTCTGCGCAAGCGACAGATCGAGCACTGGCAGCGACGTAATCGACATGGGGTCCTCGATCCGTGTGATGGTTCTGATGTCCATCATTCCACGCTGAGCGGCACCCGGACCCGCACGGCAATTCGGCAGCCGCAGGCGTGATTACCCGCGCGGATGCGGAAACACCCTGCGGATAACAGAATCGGGGCCTTGCGCCATTGGCGCAAGACCCCGAATCAGTGTGAGTCGAATTAAGCTTCGTCAGCGCCGATGATGAACGCTTCGAGCTCGATGCGAGCCTTGTCGTCGGCCATCTGGACCGGCGGGGACTTCATCAGGTAAGCGGAAGCCGGGTAAACCGGTCCACCGATGCCGCGGTCCTTGGCGATCTTGGCTGCGCGGACGGCGTCGATGATGATGCCGGCAGAGTTGGGCGAATCCCAGACCTCGAGCTTGTACTCCAGGTTCAGGGGAGCGTCACCGAAGGCGCGGCCTTCGAGGCGGACGTATGCCCACTTGCGGTCGTCGAGCCACTCCACGTAGTCCGAGGGACCGATGTGGACGTTGCGGTCGTGAACCTTGCCGGCAAGTGCGCCGGTCAGGTTGGACGTCACGGCCTGGGTCTTGGAAACCTTCTTGGACTCCAGGCGATCACGCTCGAGCATGTTCTTGAAGTCCATGTTTCCACCGACGTTGAGCTGGTAGGTGCGGTCCAGCACGACGCCGCGGTCTTCGAACAGCTTCGCCATCACGCGGTGGGTGATGGTGGCGCCGACCTGGCTCTTGATGTCGTCACCGACGATCGGGACGCCGGCGTCCTTGAACTTGGCAGCCCACTCCGGGTCGGAAGCGATGAAGACGGGCAGAGCGTTGACGAATGCCACGCCTGCGTCGATCGCGCACTGTGCGTAGAACTTGTCAGCGTCGTCGGAACCGACGGGCAGGTAGGAGACGAGGACGTCGACCTGAGCGTCCTTGAGTGCCTTGACGACGTCGACGGGCTCGGCGTCGGACAGCTCGATGGTCTCGGCGTAGTACTTGCCGATGCCGTCGAGGGTCGGGCCACGCTGAACGGGAACGTCCAGGGGCGGGACGTCGGCGATCTTGATGGTGTTGTTCTCGCTCGCGAGGATCGCCTCGGAGAGGTCGAAGCCGACCTTCTTGGCGTCGACGTCGAACGCAGCGACGAACTGCACGTCGCGGACGTGGTACTTACCGAACTTGACGTGCATGAGGCCGGGGACCGTCTGGGTCTCGTCGGCATCCTTGTAGTAGTGGACGCCCTGAACCAGGGACGAGGCGCAGTTACCCACGCCCACAATGGCTACGCGCACCGCGGTGCTGTTCTCACCCATGGTCGGGTTCTCCTTCTTTCCGGGATGTTCCTGTTGTCGATTGCTCGGCTGCGATCAATTCGTTGAGCCAACGCACTTCGCGTTCACTCGATTCGAGTCCGAGCTGATGGAGCTGACGGGTATAGCGGTCCAGCGATCCGCTGGCCCGACCGACGGCCTCGCGGAGCCCCTCACGGCGCTCCTCGACCTGACGTCGCCTGCCTTCGAGGATCCGCATCCGCGCTTCTGCGGGGGTGCGGCTGAAGAAGGCGAGGTGAACGCCGAAACCGTCGTCGGTGTAGTTCTGCGGCCCGGTGTCGGCGACCAGTTCGGTGAACCGTTGCCGACCTTCCGGAGTGAGCTGGTAGACGCGACGCGCCCGACGCTTGAGCGTGCCGGTGGCAGTGTCGACGTCTTCCGAGATCAATCCGTCGGCTTGCATGCGCCGCAGTGCCGGGTACAGCGATCCGTACGAGAACGCGCGGAATGCGCCGAGCAGACCAGTGAGCCGCTTACGCAGCTCGTATCCGTGCATCGGTGACTCGAGGAGCAGCCCGAGGATTGCGAGTTCGAGCAACTGACAAACCTCCCGAGTCGTTGAACCTAACCGCTTGATGCGATAACCAACTATATCGCGCCGATATATAAAACCACACTGCGGCCCGATACGTGTACCAAGGTGTCACGGCTAGATCAGGGGGTGAACGGGTAAATCGACATGATTTCGCCATCGAGGGCAGCGGTCAGGTACCCGCTCTCGTCGAGGTCGTTGCCGACGTGAATCTGGATGGTCGGAACATTTTCGGTGCTATCGACAGAGACGTACCGAGTGGTCGGATTTTGCACCGACGTCGTTGTTCCGGCGCCGTCGAGCAGGGCGATCACGATGCGAGGATCGAGCTGTCTGACGTCGATCTGGGTCACGTCGGGTTCGCGTGATCCTCCTGAAGTCGTGTCCTCGAGGTCGCCTCGGTAGTAGCTGTCCAGGCTCTTGCGCGGCGCGGCAGGATCGGCGCGCGTTACGCGTGCATAAGTGGGATAGATGGTCATCTCGTCGACCAGTCCGCTGCCGTACTCCGTTTCGATGGCATGGAACATCGCCCCCAGGCCGTCGACGGTGTGTAACTGTGGCTCGGGGCTCGAGAAGATCGTGACGTCGGACGCGGCGTATTTGATTCCGAAACCGACAGCCGAGACCAGTGACAGCGCGATGATCACAACGGCGATCCAACGCGTGTCGAGCGAAGGTTCTTTCCGAAGAATGGGTAGGGACGCCTCGGTCTGCAGATCGGACGTCAAATCTTCGAGATCGCCGAGAGTGACTGCCACCGCGGCGAGTTCGGTCAATTCGTCGTGCTCGGTCGCCGTGAGTTGTCCGTCGGCGAAGGCGGAGTCCAGCACTGCGCAGGTAGCCTCGCGATCGGCATTGCGAGCGCGGGTGGTCCTGGTCAGATCGTTCGGCATGTCCGGGGCCTATCGAGGAGTGAAGGGAGACAAGCGGATCGGGCGGCCATCCGGGGTCAAATCCATTGAGCCGCTCGCGCCGAGGTTGTTGCTGGCGTAGATGGAGACGCGTGGATCGTCGCTCGACGAACTCATGCTGATGTGTGTGATCTCGGCGTCGGGGACGTTGAGATTTGCGGACACTCCTGCCAGATATCCGGCGAGTTTGTCGATGTCGACGGCAGCGAGGTCGAAGGTGACGGTGCTGGCTGCTCGAGTCGACGTGCTGTCGCGTGGTGTGAAACCGCCTCGAAAGTCGATGTCTTCCTCCAGGTTCGGCGAGACAGCGGCGGCGCGAGTGACGCTTGCATAGCCGTCGTAGAAGTTGGCGGAATCGATTATCGTCGTGCCATACTTGGCGCTGTATCTGGTGATGAATTCCCCGATCCCGCTTGCGGTGACCGTGTTCAACGTCGAACTCACAATGGGGGCAAGCGGTTCGACGTTTTCGGCTGCCGCCGGTGGAGGCGGTGGGGGTGAAGGGTCGGCGGACAAGGTGAGGTACCCGATCAGGCCGGCGAAGATAGTCGATGCGGCTGCGAGGTACCAGATCTTGTCGATACGGCGAACTTTGGCGACGGCGTTGCGCAGCGTTGCTTTCTGCAGATCGCGGACCAGCAGATCGAGCTGTCCGAGCGTGGTCGCGGTCATGGCCGCAGCCGTCCGGTTCGCGTGCTCGTCGACCGTGATCTGGCCGTCGGACAGAGCCGTATCGAGAACGGCGCAGGTATCGGAACGGTCGACGTCGCGCGCACGGGTGCGCGTAGAGGTAGTAGTCGGGGACCCACTCACCGGCTCACCCTAGCTCCCGTACGGGTAGGAACGAGAGATCTCGCCCCACGGCGTGACCTCGATGCGTCCTTGGTGGCCGAGTCCGTTCTCTGCATAGATCGCGATCTCCGGGACGCCGTAGTTCGCGTCCACGATCAAGTGGGTGATCGCGGCGTCCGAAACATTGACATAGTCGCCGATGTTCACCATGTACGGCGCGAGCTTGTCGATCTGGATGGAACCGAGGTCGAAGGTCGGCTGGCCCGTTCGCCGCGGAATGGACGTCACTTCCCTCTCGAAGCCGTCGCGAAAACTGATGGACTCGGTGAGAGCGGGAGCATCGGGGACCGCCCGGCTCACTGATGAGTAGTCGCCGTGGAAGCTGGCGTCGTCTACGAACATGTCACCGAACTCTTCTCGATACCTCTCGATGAATGCGCCGATTCCTTCCGGCGTCAACGTGTCGATGTGTGCGATCAGGATCGGTTCGACGGTCGGCTCCGGCACCGGGGTGGTGGTCGGCAACGGCGGAGCGAGGGAAGTAGTGCTGGCATAACTGGCTGTGATGTCTTCCGAGGGCGTCAACGGTGACCGACTCCACGCCACTGCTGCGATCGCGCCGACGACGATCAGAGCAGCAGCACCGACGAACACGGCCTTTCGTGCCGTCGACGTCCGAGGCACCGTTTTGGTCTCGATCTTCGGCACCTGCAGATCGTTGACCAGGCGTGCGAGTGCGAGCAGGGTCTTCGCGGACTTCGCCTTCTCGGTCCGGTCGAAGTAGTCCTCCGCGCTCAACTGCCCTTCGGCGTACGCGGCGTCCAACACATTGCACGTTTCGACGCGATCAAGATCACGAGCGCGCGTCATCGGAGAACGAGAAGACTTCACAGGAAGTGATCGTAATGGCTGGTCGCCATGCCCCCAGCCCCCGAAATGTGTTCATCGTGACCCTCCCGAACCGTCCGTCGCGGCACGGACGCACGTACGCTGGTCAGGTGCGGATACAGCGGCAAGTTGTGGACTACGCGCTCGCGCGTCGGTCTGTGCTGGCCGAAGTGTCTGCGGGTCGGACCGACGTCAAGCAGGTGTGTGACGCCGATCCGTACCTACTCAGAGCCGCGAAGTTCCACGGCCGGGGCAGCGACGTCGTCTGCCCCATTTGCCGCAAGGAACAGTTGACGCTCGTGTCCTGGGTGTTCGGCGACAAGCTCGGTCAGGTTTCGGGATCGGCCCGAACCTCGGACGAGCTCGCTCGGCTTGCGGAAACAGCAGAGGAGTTCACGGTGCACGTTGTAGAGGTGTGCCGTACCTGCAGTTGGAACCACTTGGTGCAGTCCTATGTGCTCGGCGCAGTACCTGCGCCGCCGCGACCGCGGCGAGCACGCCCACCAAGCCGGCGCACCGCCAGCGAGTAACGCCACACCCGAAGAAGGGCCCGATCGAAGTCTGCACGTGATCGGTCCGTGACCACTGGAGATTTGATTCGTGAGTTCCCCCAGCAACAACAACCCGGGAGGCAACAACCCGGGTGGCCGTCCCGTCGGTCCCAACCGTCCCGCCGGACCTCCTCAGGGTCGTCCGCCGCAGGGACGTCCGATGGGTCCACCGCCGCAGGGTTCACCTCCGCAGGGACGCCCTCCGATGGGTCCGCCCCCTCAGGGTCGTCCGCCGCAAGGTCGTCCGATGGGACCCCCGCCTCAGGGTCGTCCGCCGCAAGCCCGACCTTCGGGCCCGCCTCCTCAGGGCCGCCCCGCCGGTCCCCCGCCTCAGGGCCGTCCGCCGCAAGGCCGGCCTTCGGGCCCGCCGCCTCAGGGTCGCGCCTCCGGCGCTCAGGCGAACGAACCGACCCAGCGCGTCGCGGCAGCAGCAGCGACCACCCGTAGCAACGCGGGCGCCCGCCCGCCGGTCGGACCTCCACCGACGAAGCCACCGACAGGTGGCTCCGGTGGCGGTGGCAACGACGGACAACCCCCGAAGGGAAAGAAGAGCGCCGTGAAGAAGAAGTCCAAGTGGCGCACAGTTCGCCGCTCGGCCTACGTCTTGGTGGCGCTCGGTCTTGTTCTGCCCGTCCTTGCCTTCATGGCCGCGTACATCGTGCAGGACGTCCCCAAGCCCGGTGACCAAAAGACCAATCAGGTGGCGACGGTCTTCGCCGCCGACGGAAGCACCGTGATCGCTACCGTCGTCCCGCCGGACGAAGGTAACCGCGTCGAGGTCTCGCTCGATCAGGTACCGATGCACGTTCGTAACGCCGTTCTGGCCGCAGAGGACCGCGATTTCTACTCGAACCCGGGCTTCTCGATCTCCGGTTTCGCGCGCGCAGCCCGTGACAACGTCCTCGGTCGCGACAGTGCCGGTGGTGGATCGACCATCACTCAGCAGTACGTGAAGACCGCGCTCGTCGGCTCGGAGCGTTCGCTGACGCGAAAGATGAAGGAACTCGTTCTCTCCTCGAAGATGGCCAACGAGTGGTCCAAGGACGACATTCTTGCCGCATACCTGAACACCATCTACTTCGGTCGTGGTGCGTACGGTATCGAAGCCGCGTCCAAGGCTTACTTCGGTAAGCCCGTCGACCAGCTGTCCATCGAAGAAGGCGCCGTCCTGGCGTCGTCGATCCAGCTTCCGTCGCTCCTCGATCCCGAGACCAACCCGACCGGCGCGAAGTCCCGTTGGGATTACGTGCTCGACGGCATGGTGTCCGCCGGCACGCTGGATCAGGCCGCGCGCACGCAGATGCAGTACCCCGCCTACATCCCGCTCGCCCAGGTCGACAACAGCAGCCAGGGCTCGACCGGACCCGAAGGCCTGATCAAGCGTCAGGTGCTCAAGGAGATCGGCGACGCTGGAATCAGCGAGCAGTTGCTCAACACCGAGGGCTTGCAGATCACCACGACCATCGACCCGCAGGCTCAGGCCGCAGCGGTCGAGGCAGCCCGTTCCAACATGGAGGGTGAGCCGGAAAATCTGCGTACCGCAGTTGTCTCGGTCGATCCGAAGACCGGAGCCGTCAAGGCGTACTACGGCGGTGAGGACGGCGCGGGATACGACTTCGCGAATGCCGGACTTCAGACTGGTTCCTCGTTCAAGGTGTTCGGCCTCGCAGCCGCCCTGGATCAGGGAATCCCGCTCTCGCAGATGTACGACAGCTCACCGCTGACCGTCAACGGCATCTCCATCGGCAACGTCGAAGGTGAAAGCTGCGGCACCTGCACCATCGCAGAGGCGCTCAAGCGTTCGCTGAACACCAGCTTCTACCGTCAGATGCTCAGCCTCGACGGCAACGGCCCGCAGGAAATCGCGGACATCGCTCACAAGGCAGGCATCCCGAAGGACATCCCGGGTGTCGGCCCGTCGCTCACCGAGGCCGACGGTTCCGGCCCCAACAACGGCATCGTGCTCGGCCAGTACCAGGCCCGCGTGCTCGACATGGCGTCGTCGTACGCGACACTCGCCGCGTCCGGTACGTATCACGCACCGCACTTCGTGCAGAAGGTCGTCGCGGCCGACGGCACCGTGCTGCTGGACCGCGGCGCGCCCGCCGGTGAAGACCGCATCGACGCTGCCGTGGCGGACAACGTGACGGCTGCGATGCAGCCGATCGCGGCGTACTCGCGCGGTCACAACCTGGCCGGCGGACGTCTGTCGGCGTCGAAGACAGGTACCGCGCAGCTCGGTGACACCGGAGCCAACAAGGACGCGTGGATGGTCGGCTACACGCCGTCGCTTTCGACCGCGGTCTGGGTCGGAACTCCCGACGGTGAAGCGATCACCAATTCCGGTGGCGCGATGATCTACGGCTCAGGTCTGCCTTCGGACATCTGGAAGGACACGATGGACGGCGCCCTCGAGGGCACCGACAACGAGAAGTTCCCGACGCCGGGCAAGATCAACGGTCAAGCCGGTGGTGTTCCGGAGTACACGGCTCCCGCACCGCCCAAGACGTCGGCGCCGCCGACCACCGCACCGACGACGACGGAAACCACTCCGCCGCCCGTGGTGACAACGACGCAGGTCGAGGTTCTGCCGGGCATCACGATCCCGATTCCGGGCATCTCCCGGCCGACGACAACCACGCCACAGGTACCAGGGGCAGGCGAGACCACCGAGGAAGAACCGGCAGGTGTGAGCCCCGGCCAGTAGTTGGAGGGTGGTCGGTTCGAAAGACGGTAACCTCGCGGAGTGGCCGCGAATGCTGATGATGCCGAACCGACCTCCCCCGCTCCGCTGGCCGAAGATCTTCGTTCGGCGGATTGGCGGGACGTTCCCAGTCGCAACGACGCGATGGTGTCTGCGCTGTCGGGAACCGTCGGCGGTCCGGTAGGTCGTCACGCACTGATCGGGCGCACTCGCTTCTTCACACCGATGCGAGTGATCCTTCTGCTCGCCGTGGTGTTCTTGGCTTTCGGCTGGTTCGCCAAGGCGGGCTGTATTCAGCAGGCGCCGGTCGGCGAGAGCGGGCAGGTCGGCCTCGATTGGAGTGGCAGCCGCCAGTACGTGGCGATGTGTTACTCCGATACCGTTCCGCTGTACGGAGCCGAACGCCTCGATCAGGGAGCATTCCCGTACAAGACGTCGTGGGAAGAAGTACGCGGCGACGGTTCGATCCAGATGCGGTACATGGAGTATCCGGTCATCTCGGGGCTCTACCAGTACGGCGCAATGAAAGTCGCGAAGGCGTGGGATTCGATCACCTGGCTGCCAGGCGCGATTCAGGTGGCGCTCTATTTCAACGTCGTGGCGTTCGGGTTGGCGTTGGCGTGGCTGGTCACCGTGTGGGCGAGCACCCTGCTGGCCGGACGACGAGTGTGGGACGGCGCTCTCATCGCGTGTTCCCCGTTGGTGATCGTGCACGTGTTCACGAACTTCGATCCTCTGGCGACGGCGTTCGCGGCGGGTGGGTTGTTGGCGTGGGCACGCAAGCGGCCCGTGCTCGCGGGAATCCTGCTCGGCCTGGGCGGCGCCGCAAAGCTCTACCCGCTGCTCCTACTGGGACCGCTCTTGGTCCTGTGTCTGCGCGCGGGCAAGACGAGGGACTGGCTGGTGACCGCTCTCAGCGCGGTCGCGGCATGGCTTGCGGTGAACCTGCCCATTGCCGCGCTGTACCCCCATGGTTGGTACGAGTTCTTCCGGCTCAACTCCGAACGCGGGGCCGATCCGGATTCGCTCTACAACGTGATCGCGTCGTTCACGTCGTGGAAGGGCCTCGACGGTCCTCTCGCACAGGGTGAGTCGCCGTCGAATCTCAACGCCGTCTCTCTGCTTTTGTTCGTGGCCGTCTGCATCGGTGTCGGATACGTCGCCCTGACGGCGCAGCGTCGTCCGCGAGTTGCGCAGCTGTGCTTCCTGTTGGTGGCGGGCTTCCTGCTCACGAACAAGGTGTGGAGCCCGCAGTATTCTCTGTGGCTGGTGCCGCTGGCCGTGTTGGCCTTGCCGCACCGCAGACTCCTGCTCGCGTGGATGACCATCGACGCCCTGGTCTGGGTTCCACGAATGATGTATTACCTCGGGGTGTCCAACAAGGGGCTGCCCGAGCAGTGGTTCACCGGAACGGTCGTGATCCGGGACATCGCGGTACTCGTTCTGTGCGCGCTGGTGCTCCGGCAGATCTACCGGCCGTCGGAGGATCTCGTGCGGTACGGGTTCATCGACGATCCGGCGGGCGGTGTTCTCGATCAAGCACCGGACAAACAACCTGCCTGGCTACCCGGTTGGTTGAAGCCGTCCAAGGCGAAGGAACCGGAACCCGTCGCGGTCTGAGGTCACCACTCGTCGAGGGTGGTGTACCCGTCCTGGACCGCGCGGGCGAACAACGCTGCCTTCGTGGGAGCCGGCCGCCCGACGTCGCTGTACTTCGTGCGTACCCGAGTGATGTGTGTGTTGACGGTGCAGACGCGTAGGCCGAGTGTCTCGGCGACCTCGGACTTGGAATCCGAACGTAGCCAGGCAAGAAGTACTTCGATCTCGCGGACGCTCAGCTTCGGCTTGTGCTTGCCGTGCTTGGGGTTGCCGACTCGGGACACGTTTGCCTCGATCTTCGGAGAAATGCCGATTGAAGACATGCGAGTAGCGCCTTTCGACGGAGGGGATGGGCGCCGACTGCCGTATTTGCAGAAGGGCTGCTGGCTCGAGGCTCGACTGAGACGAGTATTTCGATCGAGGTGTCTCAGTGGAACGGGTGCAACTCTCTCGATACAGAGTCCATACAACGGACAAATCCCCTACCTGCTCCGATAGAGTGCGTCGCTATGAACTCGAAGGCGGAAGCCGGTACGCACAATCAGGTCGACCCCGCCCGGATCGAGTCGCGTGGTCAGTTTGCTGAGACGCTCACTGCACTGCGGAACGCAGCCGGACTGACGGTCCGCGAAGCCGTAGAGCGTTCGGGTGGTTTGCACGGAACCGTCAGCGGATGGTTTGCCGGCCAACACCTGCCGACGCCGGCGAGTACCCCGATGTTTTTTGCGCTCCTCGAGGCCTGCGGCGTCGATTCCGAGGATGAGCGAGAGCGCTGGATCAGTGCGGTGCAACGAGTGAGACAGCTGACGGCCAGACGACGCGGCGACGCCACCGTTCCGTATCGAGGTCTCGAGTCGTTCCGGCAGGAGGACGCCGAGTGGTTCTTCGGTCGAGACGAACTCACTGCCAACTTGGTCGAACGGGTGGCGTCGGCGATACGAGGTGAAGGTCGCCGTCAGTTCATGGTGATCGGTGCTTCCGGATCGGGTAAGTCGTCGTTGCTGCGGGCCGGGCTCGCCCCCAAGGTTGCCGAGGGCGATTCACGGTTCGACGGCTGGCGGGTGGAAACCCTGCAGCCGGGTACAGGAGGAATCCCGTCGTCGATTTCCGACGAACCAACTGTCTTGATCCTCGACCAGTTCGAGGAACTGTGGACGCAGTGCGACGGTGATCGGCGCGAGGAAATACTGCGGACTCTCGCGGACCTCGGTGAGAACACCATCGCAGTCATCGGAATGCGCGCCGACTTCTACGGGCTCGCGGCGGAGGAACCACTTTTGGTGCCGCTGCTCGACGATTCGCCGATGGTGGTCGGGCCACTGACCGACGAACAATTGCGCGAGGTGATCGTCGAGCCGGCGGTCAAGGCCGGGATGACCGTGCAGAGCGAGTTGGTTCAGGTTCTGGTCGGCGAGCTGACACCACGCGGCTCGCGCACGGCGAGCGACCCCGGAGCTTTGCCTTTGCTGTCACACGCACTGTTGGGGACCTGGCAACGGTCGACGCGTAAAACTCTGACCGTCTCGGATTACTACGCCACCGACGGGATCGCCGGAGCCGTCCAGCAAAGCGCGGAGGAAGTGTACGGCGAGCTCACAGAGAGGCAGCAGCAGTTGGCGCGCAGGATCTTCCTGCGATTGGTCAACGTCGACGAAGTGACGCAGACGCGTCGGCGGGCACCGCGCACCGAACTCTTCCTCGGTGACGACGTCGACGACGTGAATACCGTCATCGACCGGTTCGCCTTACGCCGCCTTCTCACCGTCGACGAGGAGACCGTCGAGGTTTCGCACGAGGTCTTGCTGTCCGCGTGGAGTCGGCTTCGCGATTGGATCGACTCGGACCGCGCCGGCCTGGCGGTGCATCGCCGGTTCACCTACGCGGCGCAGGTATGGGAAGACAGTGGACGCGACCCCGGCGCGCTGCTCGGACCCGCACGTCTTCACCTGACGGAAGAATGGCTGAACTCGGGTGAACTCGGTCTCCCACTGGAACCGAGTCGGACCCGCGCCGCCGACCTCAATGCCACCGAGCGGGAGTACCTCGCCGCGAGTATCGAGCATCGTGATCAGCAGGAATTTGCCGATCGCCGACGTACACGCGTTCTGCGGCGACTCGTGACTGCGTTGGCAGCCGCGTCGGTGATCGCTCTGGTGTTGGCGGTGGTTGCGACCGTCGCCGGTATCGGAGCCAATCGTCAACGTGTCCAAGCAGATACCGCGCGAGACGAGGCGATGTCGCGTCAGGTGGCCACCGAGTCGATCAGGATGCGCGAGCGGGATCCGTCGCTGGCGTCGCAGCTTGCTCTGGCGGCATTTGCGGTCAACGAAACGACCGAAGCCCGCTCGGCATTGCTGGATGCGTCGGGCGTTCATTCGGCTACTCGCATCATCGGACCGCCCGGCGCGATGAAGGCCCGGATAAACCCAGCCGGAACTGTTGTGGCGGTGGGGGGTTCGGATGGGAAGGTCAGACTTTATCCGATGGTGGACGGTGTTGCCTCAGCCGTTCCGCAGGCGGAGTTTCTCGGAGTCTCGGAGGGCACGGCCCTCTTTGCCGTCGCCTACAGCCCGGACGGACGGCTCCTTGCGACCGGTGGTGCCGGCGGCGCTGCACTCTGGGATGTGTCGGACCCGAAGAATCCGGTCCGTGGAACACTTCCCGTCGACGGTGAACGCGTAGTGCAGGACATGGAGTTCAGCCCAGACGGAACCAAGCTGGTCGCCGGTACCTCGACGCCCGACGTTCTGCGATGGAACATCGACACCTCCACGAATGCCGTTGCTTTGCCTGCTCTTCCGCATCCAGCTGACGGCATTGTCACCGCGACGTTCAGCCCCGACGGACGTTTCCTCGTGGCGGGCGGGCGTCAAGCGACTCTGCGCGTGTGGGACGTCGCGAAGTGGGGTGAGGAATCGGCGCCGATCTTCGCGACCGAGCCCAACGGCACCACCGTCCACTACCTCGGCGTCGCCTTCAGTCCGGACGGACGCGAGCTCGCGGCGGGAACCACTGGCAGGGAGGTGGTTCGGTGGGACATGAGCGATCCGGCGCGCCCCACTCCCCTGCCGGCACTGACGGGATTTTCCAGCTACGTCAACGAACTCAACTACGGCAAAGACGGAACACGTCTTGCCGCAGGAAGTTCCGACAACTCCGTGCGCGTGTGGGACCCCCGAACCGGGGCATTGATCGAAACACTTCCGGACAGTGGGGCGGTGACCACCGTCGACTACAGCGATGACGGCCGCAATCTGGTCACCGGGGGACTCAACGGTGTGACTCGCGTGTGGGCTCTTCCGGGTCCGGTCTGGGCGGGAGCTCGGGACACGATCTTCACCAGTCCCTTTGCCGCGGACGGCTCGCGTCTGGTGGCCGGCGTCGGTGCCAGGGGTGGCGCGATGTTGGCGTGGAACACCGAGGATCTCGATCGCCCCGCGGTGATGCCGGAGTTGAAACCGCAAGGGGACGACTCTTTCAGCGGTGCGTCGGCGGTGTCGGCAGACGGGAACCTGGCTGTGAGCGGCACCGGCGGCGGCGGTGCATATCTTTGGGACCTGAGTGATCCGGCGTCGCCACGTATCTACGGCGAGCCTGCGGTATATGTGAAGGGCATCGTGGCGGTTGTCGCGCTGAATCCCGCCGGAGATCTGCTGGCGGTGTCCTCGCAGGACGACAACAGTATTGCGTTGGTCGACGTTTCCGACCCGTCGGCTCCGAAACTGTTGTCGTCGACCGATGTCGGCTCCTACCCGCAGATGATGGCCTTTCAGCCAGGTACCGACATCTTGGCGATCGCGAACGCCAAGAACGAAGTGGATCTGTGGGACGTGTCGAACGCAGCGTCGCCCCGGGTGGCGGCGACGGTGGGTGGATTCGAAAGCTACGCATTAGCAGTGTCTTTCAGCGCCGACGGAACGCTGTTGGCCGCTGGAAGTGCGGATCACGGTGTCGCCGTGTGGGACGTACGCACACCGTCGGCACCCGAGGAACTCGCTCGTCTCGTCGGCCCCGAGGGCGCAATCTATTCGATCTCGTTCAACCGCGCCGGTGATCGGCTCGCTGCCGGTGTCGGCGACGGAACCGTCTGGCTCTGGGACATCGAGACTCCCTCGCAGGCAACACGATTTGCGACGCTGTCCGCCTACCCGGGTCGCGTCAACGACGCTCAGTTCGCCGGCGAGAGTGACATGATCGCGGGTAGCGGGTCGGACAAGACCGTTCGCTTGTGGGGAATCGACCCCGACGGCGTCGTTGATCGATTGTGCCGCACCGCAGGATCTCCCATCACGGAAGCCGAATGGGAGCGGTACCTGCCCGGTGTTCCCTATCAGGATCCGTGTGCCGGCTGACGTGGGTCAGTTCATCCAGAACTCGAGCGCCGGTTCCCGACCCAGCTCGCCTCCGCTGCCGGTGATCACCAGTCCGGCGGAGGTGAGCTTGTACGTCACGTCCTTGTTGGTGACGGTGAATCCGTTGCCGGTGGGCGTCGGATCGTCGAGTTCGATGGTGGCGCCGTCGCTCAGCCGTTGACCCTTGTAGTAGTAACGCCCGACTCCGGTTTCGCAGATGACGATTCGTGATCCGGTCGTGACGGCGATGGCGACGGCAGGATTGGTGGAGTTGCAACTGGGGCCGCCGGAGATGAAGCCCTGACGGTTGGTGCCCGAGACGGTCGGCGCTGGTCCGATCGAGGTTGTGACGCGTGGGGGCGTCGTCGTTTTCGGCGCTGTGGTGGGTGCACTCGGCGCCCGAGTCGTGGTCGTGGAGTACGAGTACGGCGTCGTATAGGTGAGACTCCGCGAACTCGCTTCATTGGCGGCGTTGCCGAAAGCGGCGGCGAGCAGCCCGAAGAACGCGATCCACACGATCACGGCCAGGATGCCGAGTGCGGTGAAGATGTAGCCGATGATCAGTCCGGCAAGGGCGAGTCCGTCGCCTTCTTCGCCGGTCCGTTTGATCTGGCCGCGAGCGATGTGCCCGAAGACGATCCCCAACGGCGCGATGAGGAACGCGAAGACGAGGGCGAGTACCGCGAGTGTGTTCGTCGGGCGCCTGCCGTACGGATCGGGCTGCCCGTACGGAGCCGGTTGCCAATTCTGATTGCCCTGGTACCCGTACCCACCCTGATCGCTCATGAGGTGAATCTTGGCATGGACTTCGTCGAAGAGTGCAGGTGATGGCTAGTTTCGGGTACGTGTCTCGAGCTGAGGTGCGATGGTCGGCCAGTCGTCGTCGGTCATCGCGAACAGCGCTGTTGTACGCCAGCTGCCGTCGACACGGCGCCGGTGCTTGCGCAGCAGGCCCTCGAACTGAGCGCCGAGCTTTGCGATCGCTGCCCTGGACTGTTCGTTGAACTCGTCCGTGTGCCACTCGACGCGTACGGCTTCGAGCTGGTCGAAGGCGTGACGAAGCAGGAGCAGCTTCGATTCGGGATTGATCCCGGTTCCCTGAACCGATCGCGACAACCACGTGTACCCGATTGCAAGACTGCGGTTTACCGGGTCGATCTGGTACATGGACGTGGTGCCGACCACGGCGTTCGTCGCGATGTTCACCTGCGCAAAGGCGATCCGATTAGGGTCGTCGGTTGCTGCAGCGATGTACTTCTGTGCCTGTTCCCGATCGGTGATGGGCGATGCGGTCCAACGAAAGATCGCCGGGTCGTCGGCAGCAGCGAGCAGAGCGTCGGTGTGCGCGACGCCCAGGGGTTCGAGTCGGACACGATCACCGGTCAGCGTCGGTGATTCGAACCATGATGCAGTCATCAGGCGTGCTCCCGTGAGTGAGTCGGAAGGTTGTTGTCGGAGTTGGCAATCTGATCGGTCCCACCGGCAAGCGGATACCGCAACGGGACTCGCAGGAACAAGAAGAAGAACACGGCGAGCAGGATGACGTGGCCCCACACGCTCGCCTGGACGACGGCCTCGTACTTGCTCGGATCGAGATTCATGTCCAGTTGGTAGAAGTACCGGAAGATGCCGATACCCAACGCTGCGTCGGCGATCAGATAGGCGACGATCCAGAACCACCGGATCTTGAACAGTACGAGGAAAGGCAGGATCCACAGTGTGTACTGCGGTGAATTGACCTTGTGCAGCAACACGAATCCGCACAGCATCGCGGCACTGACTGCAATCCACGGAAAGTAGCCGTCGCGGACGTAGCGGCGCCAACCCAGATACATCGCGAGCGCGAACGACAACAGGATCATCACCGGAGACAGGATGCTCACCAGTGCGTCGTAGTCGGCGTTGAGTTCGCGAACTCCGAAACCGTAGAAGGGGCGCAAACCCCAGAACCACACCGAGTTGGTGGTGATGTCCGCGCTTCGCTTCTCCTGGAAGCTGAACGACGCGCGCCAGCCTTCGTAGGAAATGAGGGCGAACGGCAGGTTGACGAGGACGACGGTGACGATCGCCGCGCCCGCCGTCATCAGCGCTCCACGAACGTCGTAGCGCTTGCCTTCGGTGCCGCGTAGAAGCACGTAGGCCATGAGCGGCAGCACGAACATTCCCGGGTACAGCTTCAAACAGAAACCGATCGCCAGGATGACGGCCGCCAGAACCGCGCGAGTTCGCAGCGGGATCCGCTCGAACGTCATCAGGAAGATCGCGCCGACGCTGGTGGCCACCACCGGGAGCTCCCAGTTGTGGAATGCGTACAGAACCAGGGGCGGAGTCGCCGACCACACGAGCGCGTACGCGCCGCTCATCTTGCCGAGCATCCACGCCGTGAGCAGTCCGAAAGGAGCCAGGATCAGGGCCGAGTGCAGAAGGAAATCGGTGTCGGTGTGTGAGCCGATACCGCCCAGCCACATCAGAATTCCGCTGAGCACCGGGTATTCGACGGTTCCGCCGGTCAGGAATCCTTCGGGCGTTATCCCTCCGGTGACGAAGGGGAACAGATGCTGATCGATACCTCGTCCGAGCCAGAGCAACTGAATGTCGGAGTAGCAGACGTCGATGTTCTTGTTGACGTCGAAGTTCAGGCTTCGTCCGTCGGGCGCGAACGGTGCACCGCCGCATCTGGCCTTGTTGAAATAGCCCAGCGCCATCGTCAGCCCGCACAATCCGACGACCAACGCCAGGATCGACGCCGGGGTCTTGCGGTCTGTTCGCATGATTCTCACCCTAGGGGGCGCAGTGGCTCGCGGGGTGATGCGTCTGCACCACGCGTCGCGCATCGACCTGGCGGTCTTCCCGGAGGGCCGGGACGATTTCCCTGGTCAAGGCCCCTCGTGTAACCTACGAGGGTTGCTGACGCAACGACCCTCCTGCCACGGATAGTCCGTGGCCGTTTTCACTTAGTCCACAGGAGGTGATGAGGTCTTATGCGTCATTACGAATTGATGGTCATCCTTGACCCCAGCCTGGACGAGCGCACTGTCGCTCCTTCACTGGATACGTTCCTCAATGTTGTGCGCCAGCACGGCGGCACGATCGACAAGGTCGATGTCTGGGGTAAGCGTCGTCTCGCCTACGAGATCCTGAAGCATGCTGAAGGTATCTACGCGGTGATCGACATCAACGCCACTCCCGCCACCGTCGCTGAGCTCGATCGTCAGCTCGGTCTGAACGAGTCGGTTCTGCGCACGAAGGTTCTGCGCCACAACAAGTAATTACTGTCGGTAGCGAGCTCTACTCTCGCGCCCAACGGTCTTACATCAATGCAGGAGGAACCACATGGCTGGCGACACCATCATCACCGTCATCGGAAACCTGACGGCTGATCCTGAACTTCGTTTCACCCCGGCGGGTGCCGCGGTTGCAAACTTCACGGTTGCTTCCACGCCCCGCACCTTCGACCGTAATTCCAATGAATGGAAAGACGGCGATGCGCTGTTCATGCGTTGCAACATCTGGCGCGAAGCAGCCGAGAACGTCGCGGAGAGCTTGACCCGTGGTTCACGAGTAATCGTGAGCGGCCGGCTCAAGCAGCGTTCGTACGAAACTCGCGAGGGCGAAAAGCGAACTGTCGTCGAGCTCGAAGTCGATGAAATCGGTCCTTCACTGAAGTACGCCACGGCAAAGGTCAACAAGGCCAACCGTGGTGGCGGCGGTGGAGGCGGCAACTTCGGCGGTTCCTCCGGCGGATCGGGTGGCGGACGTCCGAGCGCTGCACCTTCGGGTGGAGACGATCCTTGGGGCAGTGCGCCTCAGGCTTCGGGCTCCTTCGGTGGTGCGGGCAGCGACGAACCGCCCTTCTGATCCGTACCTGATCAGGAACATCCAGAAAAGAGCAAAGACATGCCGAAGCCGCCCTTGCGCGACAAGGTTATGAAGAAGAAGGTCTGCACCTTCTGCAAAGAGAAGAACACGCAGATCAACTACAAGGACACGACGTTGCTTCGTAAGTACGTCAGCGATCGCGGAAAGATCCGTGCTCGCCGTGTCACCGGCAATTGCGTCCAGCACCAGCGCGACGTTGCCATTGCCGTCAAGAACTCACGTGAGGTAGCACTGCTGCCTTACGCCACCGTGGCTCGCTAAGGAAAGGGAGGAAAGAACATGAAGCTCATCCTCACCGCTGACGTGGACAACCTCGGTGCGCCTGGCGACACCGTGGAGGTCAAGGACGGCTACGGCCGTAACTACCTGCTCCCCCGCGGACTGGCAATCGTCGCCACCCGTGGCGCCGAGAAGCAGGTCGAGGGCATCCGTCGTGCACAGGAAGCGCGCGCTGTGCGCGGCCTGGATCACGCCAAGGAGCTCAAGGCAGCTATCGAGGGCCTCGAGTCCGTAACGCTGACGGTCAAGACCGCCGGTGGCTCGGGCAAGCTCTTCGGTTCGGTTACCGTCGCTGACGTCGCTGCTGCGATCAAGGCTGCCGGTGGACCGGTTGTCGACAAGCGCTCCATCGTGTTGCCGAAGGCTCACATCAAGAACACGGGCAAGCACGCCGTGGTCGTGAACCTGCACCCCGATGTGGTTGCCAAGTTCAACCTGAACGTCGTCGGCGCATAGTCGACTGTTCGTCTCGCCGGGCCCCGCACACTTCGGTGTGCGGGGCCCGACGTTTTGTTTCGGGGTGCGGTGTGCCGCCTGTCAGCGTCCCGAATCGGACCTGGGGATAACTCTCACACTGTGATGTTCGACTTGGTGATCAGTGACGAATCGGGCGAGGCAACACGCCCGACACGCCGACGCGCCGACTGTGGAAAAACTATTTTCATCAACAGGCCTGTGAAATTGTGGATAGCCATCTACCTGGTCTTTTGTAGTTACTGAGCAAAGTAGTCCCCAAATGCTCCACAGGCGGTGCACACCGTGGGGCGGGAGTTTCCACAAAGCATCCACAGGTTTATCCACAGTCCGGTTTGTATGCGGACCTACTAGTCCCTAACGTCATCTCGGCGTCTATCTACAGCCCGGCCGAATGCGGCTAGGGGATGTCGGTGGGGGCAGGTACAAATGATGAGGGCGCTGCGGTTTCTGGCAGTGTCGTCGAGTGTTTTACGGGAAGGTCTCGCTTGTGGCTGTTGTAGATGATCGAGGACCTTCCGACTTCTCGGGGCCGGACTACCCGGGCCCTCCCGAGGCCGAGCCTGACCAGGAGTTCGGACGCCAGCCACCTCAGGACATGACTGCCGAGCAGTCGGTGCTCGGCGGCATGCTGCTGAGCAAGGACGCCATCGCTGACGTCCTCGAGGTACTGCGTCCGGGTGACTTCTACCGGCCCGCCCACCAGTCCGTCTACGACGTGATCCTGGACCTCTACAGCCGTGGCGAGCCCGCCGACCCGGTGACGGTCTCCGCCGAGCTCGACCGTCGAGGTGAGCTCCGCCGTATCGGTGGTGCTGCCTACCTGGTGACGCTGACCCAGACAGTGCCCACAGCCGCCAACGCCGCCTTCTATGCCGAGATCGTGGCCGAGAAGTCCGTGCTGCGTCGTCTGGTCGACGCCGGTACTCGCATCGTCCAGTACGGCTACGCCGGCACCGAGGGTCAGGACGTGGCCGAGGTTGTCGACCGCGCGCAGGCCGAGATCTTCGAGGTCACCGAGCGTCGAACCACCGAGGACTTCGTACCCCTCACCGAGCTCCTCCAGCCCACGATGGACGAGATCGACTCCATCGCCAGCCGCGGTGGAATTTCCCTCGGTGTGCCCACCGGATTCAAGGATCTCGACGAGATCACCAACGGCCTTCACGCTGGTCAGATGATTATCGTCGCGGCCCGTCCTGGTGTGGGCAAGGCGCTTGCCCTCGATACTCCCCTCGCGACGCCCAGTGGCTGGACCACGATGGGTGACGTTGCTGTCGGCGATCTGTTGATCGACAACCACGGCAAGCCGACGCGGGTTGTTGCCGCTACCGACGTGATGGTTGACCGTCCTTGCTACGAGGTCGAGTTTTCCGATGGAACAGTGTTGGTGGCCGACGAGCAGCATCAGTGGTTGACGGAGACGCGTGCTTCGCGCCGTTCAGCGCAGAACACCAAGACAGGTTACAACCGCTATAAGAATCAAAAGACATTCGCCGAGGTCCGAACCACGGCGGAGATCGCATCGACGGTGCGATGCGCAACGGCGGATGACCGCGTTAATCACTCTGTCGTGAATGCCAAGCCGCTCGACCTACCAACGCAGGATCTCCTTGTCCCGCCCTACACACTTGGCGCTTGGCTAGGTGACGGTTCTACTGCCTGCGCACAATTCACCACTGCTGATCCTGAGATCATCATGTTGATCGAGGCCGAAGGCCTGGTTGCAGTTCCGTCCAAGTCGGCGCATTTGCGCTACAGCCTTAAATTAGCCCCGGAAGATCCCGTCGCTCCGCGCGATTGCGTTGTGTGCGGAAAGAGCTTCGTGCCGTTCACCAGTCAGGTGCGAACATGCGGTCAATCATGCGGCGGCAAAGCACGTTTCATGTCTGACCCTGTACCTGCGCCAACCTGTTCACACTGTGGTGGACCTTCGATCGGGCTGCGACTGTGCCAGAAGTGCCGCAATGAGTACGGCACGGTTCAAGGACGCCTACGTACGATCGGTGTTCTGGGCAACAAGCACATCCCTGTCCAGTATCTCCGTGGGTCCGAGGCGCAGCGTCGTGCGGTTCTTGCGGGGCTTCTCGACACTGATGGAACTGTGACTGCCGGTGGCTCCGTTCAGTTTTCGGTAACCAACGAGCGCCTCGTCCGCGATGCCCAGGAATTAGTGGTCAGTCTTGGCTATCGCTGCCAAATGAGCACAAAGCGAGTCAACGGTCGCACCGAGGCTTCGTCGACTGCATTCACCTTGACCTTCTCGACTGATGACGAAGTGTTCGGTCTTACGCGGAAAGCGATGCTGCACAAGGAGCGTCGAGCGAGTAAAAGCACTGCGCGCAGCGGATCGCGCTACATTGTCGATGTTCGACCAATTGCGAGTGTTCCGGTTCGCTGCGTCGAGGTCGACAACGCCGACCACATGTACCTGGCCGGTCATTCGATGGTCCCGACGCACAATTCCACGCTCGGAATGGATTTCCTGCGTTCCTGTTCCATCACGCACGGCATGGCCAGCGTCATGTTCTCGTTGGAAATGAGCAAAACCGAGATCGTCATGCGTCTGCTGTCCGCAGAGGCAAAGATCAAGCTCGGCGACATGCGCTCCGGAAAGATGACCGACGACGACTGGACCAAGCTCGCGCGTCGTATGAGTGAGATCAGTGAGGCGCCGCTATTCATCGATGACTCCCCCAACCTCACCATGATGGAAATTCGCGCAAAAGCGCGGCGGCTCAAGCAGAAACACGACATTCGCCTGATCGTCATCGACTACCTCCAGCTGATGAGCTCGGGTAAAAAGGTCGAGTCCCGTCAGCAGGAAGTTTCCGAATTCTCCCGTAGCCTAAAGCTTTTGGCGAAGGAGCTCGAAGTTCCGGTTGTCGCGATCTGTCAGCTCAACCGTGGTCCCGAGCAGCGAACCGACAAGCGTCCGCAGGTCGCCGACCTTCGTGAGTCCGGTTCACTCGAGCAGGACGCCGACATGGTGATTCTGCTGTACCGCCCCGACGCGACCGAGCGAGACGATCCCCGTGGCGGTGAAGCCGACCTGATTCTGGGTAAGCACCGTAACGGCCCGACCGCGACAATCACTGTGGCGCACCAGCTTCATCTCTCGAAGTTCGTCGATATGGCGCGGGGATAGCTGCTGCCGGTGCTGCTTCTCTTCGTCTGTAGATTCCGGATCTAAATGAGGGATTCCGGGCCTATATGTTCCGTATTTGCCTGTATCGGCGTCGGCTTTCTCGTCCGGGCCCGCTTTGGCCTCGCCTCGACCAGGGAACTATCTTGAAGCTGCCGGAGAACATCTGCCAGTCCTGCTCGGATTTTCGAATGTTCGTCGCGGCGCTATTGACTTGTCGTCGCAACCCAGCGTCGACGAGGGCGAGAACGTAATTGGAGAATCATCAGCCGCCGAATCTGTTGTAGGACAAGCGGGCAGCCTCACAGTTCTCAGCGTGCAGGAGACGTGGTGGAGGGCCCATATTCGGTTATCGATCGCCACGCTTCGTGGTGCACATCGGAGTGGGTCTCCGGATATCGAGGGAGCCTCATGGGCTCACGAGGAGTGGATCAATGATGCTCTCGAAGCTGAGAGGCGTCACACTGGACGAGAGTGGCCCGATTCGATGACAATCGCGCGGACTGTTATCACTAGTTACTCGACAGATTTCGTGTGATTCTGACTGAGTCCACTGATCCCCGTGATCCGTGAATTTCGTCGTTCTGGCCATCGAGCTTGCAGTGGGTTCTGTCGGTGAGTCGACAGAGCCGAAGTGCTGCAATCTTTTCGCCGGCGAGTGCAAGTTGGATGATTTCTTCGGGGTCGCCTGCAGTGGATGATGCGAGTGTGAGTGAGAGGCTCGGTCGTTGCAGATCGCTGCGACCGATGTCGGGGAGGTGGCGTTCTTTACAACGGCTACGGATCCCTCACCCTGATCGCTTCCGTCTAACCGCCCCCCGTCGGGTCCATGCACTCCACTACCCGCCCCCAACGACGCGATCCTCGACGGCGGCTGGACGCCACCAGCTGTGCGCCGCGCCGACTGAGCTAGACGCTTCGCGTATTCCGGCACGGAGTGCTCAGAAGGAATCGGAGCCGTCGTTCAGAAATAGTGCTGCGAGACGGCGCGCCAATATTCCCGCTGCCGGCTACTCCGAATGGGTGAAAAACGAAGCAAGGAAGAAGATTCCTCTACCGGATTAGGGTCATCCTTGTCGTTGCGATGTGTCAAGGGACAGTAGGAACTGCCCAGGGGCGGTCGTGAGACCTGCCCGCTGACGGTCACGAGAACTGCCCGGTGGTGGCCATGGGATCTGCCCAGTGGGCTTGCGGCCACCACCGACCAGAGCACTCAGCTCAAGGGACTCACCCCTCGGCCGGCGAGTGCCTGGGTAAGTCGCACGGAGTCTCCGCTGGTCTGGCACACGTGGGCGTGGTGCAGTAGCCGGTCGACGGTGGCGGTCGCCAGCGTCTTGGGCATCAGCTCGTCGAACCCGGACGGGTGCAGGTTCGAGCTGATCGCGACCGACCGCTTCTCGTAGGCGGCGTCGACGAGCCGGTAGAGCCCCTCGGCGGCATCCTGGGCGACCGGCAACAGGCCGATGTCGTCGACGACAACGAGATCGGCGCGCAGCACACGGGCGATGGCCTTGGACACCGTGTCGTCGGCACGATGGCGGCGCAGCAGGACCCCGAGGTCTTCCAGGGTGAACCAGGCGACCTTCAACCCGGCCTCGACGGCTTGGTGACCGAGTGCCTCCAGTAGGAACGTCTTCCCGGTCCCCGACGGCCCGCACACGACGAGGTTTTCCCGACGGTGGACCCATTCCAGGGTGCGGAGTGCCTGCTGGGTCGGTGCCGGGATCGAGGATGCCTCGGGCTGCCACGCATCGAACGTCTTCCCGGTCGGGAACCCCGCAGCCGCCCTGCGGGTGGCCAGTGCGGAGCGTTCCCTTCCGGCGACCTCCTCGGCGAACAGAGCCTTGAGCACCTCGGCGGGCTCCCAGCGTTGGGCCTTCGCGGTCGCGACGACCTCCGGTGCGTGGCGACGGATGTGGGGCAGCCGAAGCCGCCGCAAGAGGTCCTCCAACTCGGCCGGCAACGGCGGCGCGGACGCCATCGATGGTGTGGTGGTCTTGGTCGTCATCGGGTCACCTCGTTCCCCTCGCGGCTGTCGTGCTGGCTGTCGTGCTGGCCGAGACGTGCCCATCCGGCGGTGCCCTGGGTCAGCGACCGTTCTTCGCCGGCACGGTGCTCGCCAACAGCGGGTTGCCGGGCGTGGTGGTCGAGGATCGAGGACAGATCGGCCTCGGCGAACCGGCCGTGGACGGCGGCGTGGCCGAGTGCCCAGTCGACCTCGACGGGGTCGAACAGCTTGGCCAGGCTGAGGGCTTCGGCCATCTTGACCCTCATCCGCGGCGTGCCCGCCGCAGCGGCCTCGACCAGCCACAGGCGGGCGCCCTCGCCCAGGTCGAGGAACTCGGCTTCCGCTGGGTTCTTCGCTCGCGGCTGCCGGTTCAACGGACCTTCCGGCTGCGGTGGGAAGTGCTCGTCGTTGATCCTCGGCGTGCCCGGCGTCGCGCGCGCGTGGCGGGCGACCTCGGCGGGTCCGTCCTCGCCGACGTGAACGATGACGACCTCCTCGCCGTCGCCGAGTCCTTGGGCACGAACCCACACCGTGGCGCCGAGCAGGGTGTGTGGCACCGAGTACTGGCCGGACTCGAACATCACCATCGGCGTGTTGCCCGGCACTACCCGGGTGGTGCCGAACGCGACTGTGTGCGGCTGTGTCGGGACCGGGTGTAGCCGTGTCCGCTCTTCGGCCAACATCTCGACCGGTGGCCGCTTCGTGGTCCGGTGAGCCCGGGTGTTGACCTTCTGACAGAACGCCTCACACGCCTCCTCGAGCTCGCTAAACGACGCGTACTCCTCACGCAGGTTGGTGTCCTTGGGCACCAGGTCGGCCTTGCTGATCTTCACCGACGACTCGGTGCCGCCCTTGGACGCCGGATCCGCCGGCACACAGGTGTGGACCACGACCGAGTAGTGCTCGGCGAAGGTGACGAGCTGTCCGTTGCGGACCGGGATCCCGGCGATGTGCTCGGTCGTGACGGTCTTCTCGTTGTCGGTCAGCACGTAGGTCGGCACCCCACCCAACCGGCGGAAGGTCTGGTCCAGCGCGGCGAACACGGACGGCATGGTCTTATCGCGCAGCGCGATCACGACCCGGAACCGCGACCACGCCAGCCACGCCACGAACAGAACCGTCTTGACGCCGTCGACGACAGGTCCGTCGCCGTAGTCGTACTGCAGCCACATCCCCGGCTCGGTGACCCAGGGCCGGTGGACCCGCACATGTCCTGACCGGTATGACTTCTTCACCGATGCGACCGCACGACGGGTGGTGCGCTCCGAACCCTTGTAGCCCATCGCGAGCAGCTTCTCGTGCGCTCTGTCGGCACGGACCTTGCCCTTGGACCGCTCGACCCACTCCTCGACCTTGGGCAGGTACTCATCGATCAACTGCGGCCGAGTCACGGCCTTGTCCAGCTCACCCCCGGCAGCACGGCGGTCCACGTAGTGCTTGACCGTGTGGTGCGAGCATCCGGCCAGCTCGCCGGCATCACGCAACGACCCTGTCAGGTCGTAGGCATCCAGGATTTCCATGATCTCCTCGGCAGACTTCAAGTTGTCCCTCCTCAGGGCGACGGGCGCTTCAGCACCGCCGATCGCACCTGAGGAGGGGCCTCAACCGTCGGAGCCGGTGAGGCAGACGACGTCGTGTCGGGCAGATCCCATGACCGCCACCGGGCAGGTTTCATGTCCGCCAGCGGGCAGTTTCGTGGCCGTCTCCGGGCAGAATTTCATGGCCGCCGACAGCGATGTCAGGAGAGGGCGAACAGGGCCTTGTGAAAGTCGTTTGACCAGCGTGGTTCCGTACCTGCTGACCGCGATCACGGTCACGGTACCGACAACAGCCCCGACGAGGAGACCCACGGCGACGTCGTGCGGATAGTGGGCACCTACGTAGACGCGGGAGAAACCCATGATCACCGCCGCCGCGGTAGTGACGAGCCCTAGGCGTCGATCTACCAGGAAGAATGCGGCCGCCATCGCGGCTGCGACCGCAGCGTGATTGCTGGGAAAGCTGTAGTCGTCGATTGGCGGGCAGGGTTCGAGCAGAAATGTTCCTGGAAGTGCATAACAGGGACGTTGTTCCGAGACCAACCATTTGATGCCGTCATTAACCAGGTAGGCGCTCACGGCGGCGATCGGGACACCAATCGCCGCGGCCATCACAGATGGCGCGGACCGCCGGCCGATCCACCATGCGGTAAGGATGAGGACTGCGAACAACACCATGCCCGCACTCGAGTAGTCCACCATCGGGGTGTTGAGCCAGGGTGTATCCCGTGCGAACGTGGTCACGTCGGAGTACCAGGCGTCATCGATCCTAGATTCGCTGAGAGCGGCAATGTGACTGATCATCTCGTGTTTCGTCTTTCCCTCGACTACTGATGCTTGTGCGTATCAATCGGTGTGGGTGCACGCCACGGCGTGGTGACGGCACCGACGAGGAAGGTAATCACCGCGAGGGCGCCGAATCCTGTTGTGAGCGTGGCTGCTGCGGCCACCCCGGCAACGAGTAGCGGTCCTCCGGCATCGCCCAGTTCACGCCCGAGTTCGGCGGCTCCCATCGTCTGCCCCATCCGTTCCTCGGGGGTTGAGGACGCCAACGTCGCGAAAGCCAGTGGGGTGATGATTCCGGTGCCGATTCCGATCGCGACACCGGCAACGAGGACACCTGCCAATCCGGGGATCATCGCGCACGCAAGACCTACGGCGGTCAGCGTCAACCCTGCTGCGACGCCCACGGGTCCCGAGATCCTGCCCGCGTCGAAGGCTCGTCCGGCCTGTGGCTGGGTAATCGCGGCGCACAACGCGAGTACAGAGACCGCGGCTCCAGTCGCTACCGGTCCGAGACCTGCGGCGGCGCCGGAGACCGGGAGGAATCCGACTCCGACCGACAATGCGGATGTCGCAGCGGCGAGTGCAGCGGTCGGGCGCAGAAATCGTCGGTCGCTCAACCGTCGTGCGAGGTCGACAACCGTCTGCCGTGACCGAGGGAGCGGCGGTAGTCCTGGTACGACCGTGTACGCCCAGATCGCGACGACCACGGCGAGGACGGCCATCACGGCAAACAACAAGCCGAGGCCGCCGGCCCACATCACCGCACCACCAAGTAGCGGCCCGAGGGTATAGCCGAGACTTTTGTAGAACCCGTAGGTTCCGAATGCGCTGCCGCGCCGTTCTCTCGGTGTCAGCCGGGCGACCAGCGAACTGGCAGCGGGTGAGAATGCCGATGCTGCGGCGCCTTGGCCGAGGCGAGCGAGCCACAGCCAGTTCGTGTCGGCGACGAGGACGAACAGCGCTGATGCTGCAGCGAAGCCGATCAACCCGCCGAGCAGGACAGGTTTCGCCCCGACCTTGTCGGCAAGCGTCCCGAACACCGGCTTGAGGAGTACTTCGGCGCCGTCGTAGAGGGCGAGCAGAAGACCGAGGTAGAGCAGCGAGTTCGCCATGTCGTCGAGGTCGAAGGCGAGGTTCGCCGCGACCGCGTGAGCACCGAAGGCGGTGGTGAACCCGGCTGCGTACAGCGGCCACATCCGCCAACGCTCGACCCCAGGATCCGTCTTTGCGGTGCTCATGGCCGATCGCCCTCGTCGCTGGAGGGGCCGTGCAGTGCGGCGATCATACGTTCGGAGTAGTCCTCGAACCGCTGCGTGCACTGCCGCAACGCCGCTGTCGCCTGCTCGGAGTTGCTGGCGCCGAATACATCTCGCGCTTTCAAGTCTCGATGCCATCGCCGCAACCGGTCCAGGCTCTGGTCTTCTTCTTCGAGTTCGGCCAGGGTGAATTTGCGGATCCGGATTTCCTTGTCGAGTTCTGTTTCGTATTTCGTGCAGTTGGAGAGGAATTCGGCCCAATCGTCCTCGCGTGCTTCCGTGAACATCGCCTCGAATCGGGCACTGTCCGCTGCCGTGGCACCGGCAGCATCAAGGAAGATGATCACCCCGTGTGCCCGTTCGACCAGGGCGGCGGCTTTGTCGATGCCGACCGCGAATGCTGCGACGTTCGGAACAGCCCACACGCCTTGGCCGATCGACAACGCACCGATCTTGCGTAGTTCGCGCCACACTGCGACTCGGTGGCGTGACGGTTCGGCGGGGATCTTGATCAGAACGATCCGCCAGGTGGTGGTCGCTTCTCTTGTCTCCACCAGGAAAATGTATCAGTCGTTACATTTCACGTGTAGTCAAGCGTTACTTCGGGCGAGCGTTCGCACGGATTGACCGGGTAGGCCCCGGCGGCCGGGGTGACAAACTTCATCGGTGACCAATGCTGGGCATCGAGTCTTTCCGGAAACGCCGCAGGACTTTTTTGTTTCACATCGGACCTGTCGACTGTGGCCCACCATGAGTTCGGCCAGGCGTTCGTGCGTGACCTCTCACGATTGGTGAACGGGCGTGTGCGATTTGTGATGTCCTGTGCGGGTACGCGCCCCTATTCATGTTTATGTGCATTTTCGTCCCGCGTTGTATCCGGCGCTGTGTAGGTGCGGGAAGAATCGTCGCGTGGTGCGTATGCGGTCTCCCGACAGCAGGTCACAACTCTCGTAACGCGGTCAGTGGTGCCCGGCGAGCGAGGTGACTGGTCGTTGCTGCGACGACGACGACCACCACGACGAGTGTGGAGCCGACGGCGGCGAGATACGTCCAGGGCACCGTGAGCGATGTCGGCGGCGGGTCGAATACGCCGGTGAGCACTGTGACGAGCATTTCCGAGAGCACCCAGCCGGTCAGACTGCCGGCGAGCAGACCGCCCACAATGAGGACACCTGCCTCGGCAACGACGAACGACCGCAGCTGTCGGGCACTGCCGCCCAACGCACTCGCAATCGCGAAACCACGTCGTCGCTCGGCCAGCCCCAGCGCCAGTACCAGTGCCCCAGCGGCGGCAGCGAGGACGAAGCCGTAGCCGAGCTCGATTCGCGTCAGACCGGCGAGGTTCACTGAAGTGAGGCTGGATCCGACTTCGCCTCGTGTGGTGGTGATGTCGGTGACCGTCGCGCTGGTCCCGATGACCGCTCGGATGCGTTCGGCGACCGCGGCGGTGCCGGTGCCTCCCGTGTCGATCAGGAAGGCGCCGACCGCATCGCTGCCCGTCTGTACGGCGACGTATGCCGCGTTGGCGACGAAGAAGCTGTCCTTGGGGGCGGTGGGGAACTCGGCGACCACTCCCACGTAGTGGAACGGAACGGTGGCCAGTTGGTGGGTGCGCTCGTCCTGCAGGCGCAGGTTGACGGTGTCGCCGGGGGAGAGTTGGAAGTCCTTGACAGTTTCGGCACTGACCAGAATCGAATCCGGTTGCGCGCGAAGCTGATTCATGAGTTCGGTGGCGGTACCGCCGCGGAAATAGCTGTCGCGCACCGTGGTGACGCTGGTGATGCTGGACGGGTCGACCCCGTAGAGGTCCTGCAGGTCGGCGCCGATGTACGCGAAGCGATGCTGGATCGGTTCGACCGCCGCGACGCCCGGGACGGCCGACAACGTGGTCCCGGCAGCAGGGGGCACCGGGTTGCCGGGCGACTCGGTGACGGTGACATCGGCACCGTTCGTGAGCTGCGCGTCCGCTTCGGCTTGGGCTCGGTAGGTGGCATTGAATGTCGCGGTGGAGAACGCGAATGCCAGTGCCAGTGCAAGCAGCACGATTCCTCGAGCGAGTGGACGCCGTTGGCGGGAAACGGAATTGGCCACGGTCTGCGACAGGGATCCGGCGTACGGACGCAGGATGGTCCTGATGATGCGGCGTCCGCGACCGAGAATCAGGTCGGAGAGCCGCCAGATCAGCAGTGCGGCACCCGCCCAGAGCAGGGCGGGCGCGGCGAAGGCCCAGTAGGACACCGAAATGGTGGGCACGCCCTCTGGTGCGAGAACCAGTTCGTAGCCGTTTCGGCTGGTCAGCCAGAACAGCACACCGGACGCGACGAGCAACGCTATATCCACCTTGAACCGGACCCACAGGGGAGGGCCGATGGCGGTGACGGTGGCCCGACCGGCGGTAACGTTCATCCGGCGCAGGTCTCGCCAGGCCGGCGCCAGCACCGCGGACGCTGCCACCGCCAGTCCTGTGGCCGCTGCCGCTGCGGCCCATCCGACGGCACCGGCGGTGGTGGCGCCGAACCGTGCGGATCCGAACGTGGCCCAGCCGGCGAGGCCCGCGACGATCAGTCCCACGACGCTCCCGCCCACACCGACCACGACCGCTTCGACCGCGGCCAGCCGGACCAGCTGGCTCCGGCAGGCGCCGCGGGCACGAAGCAGCGACTGCTCCTGCCGGCGGCGCACCTGCCCGGTCGCAACGACAGTGGCGGTCAACAGGCCCGCCAGCACCGCGGCGGGCAACCCGAGGAACAAGAACAGCACCTGCGCGTAGGCGGCATCCGAGCGGGCGGCGCCCAGACTCGCACCGAGGTTGTCCCCGACCAACGCCGTGCCAGCGCTGCGGGCCTCGAGATTGTGAGCCGAGGCGGTCACCACACGGTAGGCGGACGCCGGATCGCTCGGCAGCGAGTGATCGAGTGCGGCATGTATTTCGGTGGTGACGAGGTCGGGACGTGCGGCGGCCAGCGGGTCGAACAGGGTGTGCCATCGAGCCTGGTCGATCAAGATCACGTTGTCCGGCGGCGCGACCGGTTGCGCCGCCGGCGGTGCGCCGATGGTCTGGAACAGCGAGTTCGCCTGCGGTAGCTCCACGACTGCGTCCACCATCACCGGTACCGGGGCAAGACCGGCCCGTCCGATCTCGACGGTGTCACCGGGCGTGACGTGCAGGTTCGCGGCGGTCTGCTGAGCGAGGAGGACCCCGCTGTCCGTGCCGGTCAGAGTGCGCAGTGCGCCGGGGAAGTTGGTGCTGTATCCGTCGGGTAGCCCCAGGACGATGCCCGGTCCGGTGGTCGCTGCGGTGTCCGCGGCGGAGGAGACGAAGCCGCTCGAGTGGGCGAACCCGACCGGGACCGCGGTCCGCACTCCGTCGGTGGCGCGCACCAGGTCGAGGACGCCGCCTGGGGAGGCGGTGGGTTCGACCTGCACCTGCCAGTCGACGACGACACTGCGAGCGGCGCGATCGGTCATCGAGCTCTGCGCGGCGGCGAGGAAGATGCCGATGCCGGCGAGCGCGGCGACGGAGGCGGCGACCCCAACGGCCGTCGCGGTCAGTCGAGCGCTTCGCCGACGCAGCAGTCCTCGTGTCCAATTCCCGATCATGGTGTGTCGCCGCCGATATCGATCGCCCCGGCCGCCACGCCGGCTCCGGGGCCGGTGACTGCGCTGCCGGTGTCGAGTCTGCCGTCGCACATCGTCCACCGGGTGGTCAGACGGTCCGCGACAGCCGGGTCGTGGGTGGCGATGATCACGGCCGCGTCGATCGCGTCAGCGGTGTCGAGGAGCACGGCGATGGTTCTGGCCGCGGTGTCGTGGTCGAGTTGGCCGGTGGGTTCGTCAGCAAGGATCAGCTTGGGGCGTGCTGCGAGGACCCGGGCGATCGCGGCCCTCTGGGCCTGTCCACCGGAAAGTTCGTCCGGCAGCCTGTCGGCGAGCTCGCCGATCTGCAGGAGGGTGATGGCGATACCGGCGTGCTGCATCGCCTGGTCCGCGGACTTACCTGCGAACAGCAGTGGCAGAGCGACGTTTTCGGTCACGTCCAGGGCAGGCAGCAGGCTCGGCCCCTGGAACACCACCCCGACCTTCGCGGCCCGGCCCCGGCGGATGTCGCGTAGCGCCGGCCATCGCACGGTGCCGGTGGTGGGCGTGTCGAGACCGGCGATCAGATGCAGCAGTGTGGTCTTTCCGGATCCGGAGGGGCCGACCAGCGCGACCCGAGCAGAGGTAGGCAGCGCGAAGCTCACCTCGGCTACTGCCGTCACCGCTGCCGCGCCGGTACCGTAGGTGCGGCCGAGCCCGACGCATTCGACCACGATGCGCGATGCGCTTGGATCGGGTGCGGCGCGCGAGCTGTGTCCGGTCAAGGGCGCACCCTCCCGTCTTCGAGGGTGATCACCCGGGTCGCTGCGGCAGCGACCGCGGCGCTGTGGCTGGCCACGACGATCGCGGTGCCGCCGCCGGCGGCCACGGTAAGCAGGTCGAGGACCGCGGATTCGGTGACGCTGTCGAGCTCGCCGGTGGGTTCGTCGGCGAGCAGGACGGTCGGTGCGTTGGCGAGCGCGACCGACAGTGCGGCGCGGGCCAGTTCGCCGCCGGAGAGTTGGCTCGGGTAGGCCGCGGCGCGGTCGGCAAGTCCCAGTTCTACAAGTAGGTTCACGGTGTTCACGCGGTCGCGGCGACGGACCAGGCCCCTCACAAGGGCGATGTTCTGTGTCAGAGTCAAGTGTTCGAGGAGATTTGCGTCCTGGAAGAGCATCCCGACATGACGGGCGCGTATTCGTGCCTGCACGGGCGCAGGTTGGTTGCTGATCCGCTGGCCGGCGATGCGCACACTTCCCCCGTCGGGATCGTCCATTCCAGCCAGACATGCGAGAAGGGTGGACTTTCCCGACCCGGACGGGCCGGCGACAACGATGAATTCTCCTCGCGAGGCGGTCACGGAAACCCCTTGCAGCGCCAAGGTTTCCTCGTCGCCGGCGCGGTAGAACCGATACAGCGACGACGCCTGCATGGCGGGTTCGGCGGCCATCACGACCACTGCAGCGAATCGGTCACGGCGCGCCACGGGTCGACGTTGTCGGCGCCGTGGGCGCCGGTCAGTGTCAGGACCACTTCGTGGCCGCCCCGCCAGAATTCGTAGCGCTCGACTGCCTCGCTGACGGACTTCCCGGTCACGGGGTCAGCTGTCGAGGTTGCCGTGTAGGTGATCAGAATGGCCTGCCCCGCGCCGCGCTGGACCGTGGACACCGCCCCGGGGATGTAGCCGGGGGTCGTGGCCGCGATCGGGGTGAGTTCCTCCGACGCCGCCGAGTCGACCGTGGGTGCATCGGCGCGGGCGGCGGTTTGGACTCTGATGGAGTTGAATTTGTCCGAGAAGACGGTGTCGGCGCCGACCGTGCTCCGTGACCAGCCCTCGGGAACGGATACGGTGAACAGATTGTCGGGTGAGGTGAAGGTCACGTACACCTGGTTGTCGGGGATGTCGCCGGCCGTGTTGCTCTCGGGAGCCGCACTGGGTA
Organism: Rhodococcus qingshengii JCM 15477; assembly: GCF_023221595.1. Lineage (NCBI taxonomy): Bacteria > Bacillati > Actinomycetota > Actinomycetes > Mycobacteriales > Nocardiaceae > Rhodococcus > Rhodococcus qingshengii. The sequence continues at coordinate 6,189,873 of NZ_CP096563.1, read as the reverse complement.
CCGACGACGAGGCGCTCGGGACGGTGCCCGTCGTCGACGGGCTCTGTCCGCAACCGCCTGCCACTGCTGCGGCCAGGAGTCCCGTGATCAGGGTGACGCGGCTGCTGCGAAACCTCATGGTGACCTCCGCGATGCACTCGGGAACTGTTGATTTCGTGGACGATCGACGATCAAACGGTTGATGCACGTCGGTCCAGTGCTTTCGGTCCGGGGGATTCTGGTGCCGCCCCGTCCAGCGCCGTGAGCAGGAATTCGGAGGACCACGGCGCGCAGGTGGTTCTCGGCCGGTGCCGCACGGAGCCGGACCTGACAATCGACGAGTCGGTTTATGAGTTCGGGCATGAGATCACCTGGTCGATTCCGGCCGACGTCCGTGGCCGATCCCTTGATTCCACTGTGCGGCATCCGGACTTACCAGGCAAGGACGGTCGGCGATTGTCCTGCGGAGGAGATCGTCGGTGGGGACGGAGGCGGCCGGCAGATGCCTGACCGCGAAGACCGCGGCAACCAATGACGCGGCAGTAGCGACCGCTGCGCCGAGCAGCACGCCTGCGATCACATCGGTCAGCCAGCACCCGTTGAGGTAGAGCCCGGTCCCCGCGACAAGAGCCACCACGAACACGGCCGCGGCCCCTACACCAACGCGGGTAGAAGTGGTCCGCACACGCGCGCCATCGACAACCCACAGCGCCCCGGCAAGGGCAACGATCCCGGTCACGTGCCCCGACGGATACGACCAATCCACCCAGGTGACGAGTTCGGCAGCCTCCGCCGGCCGCGGGCGTCCGACGATCATCTTCGTGACGGTGCTTGTTGCCGCCGCGGCCACCACCGTGCCCACGATCAGCACTCCCGGCGCCCACGAGCGCCGACGCCACGACACCAGAGCAGCGGTTACCACTGCAATGACCGCGAGCCCGACCGGGCTGGCGACCTCGGTGATCACCACCGCCACCGACGTCGCTGCGCCGAACCGATGCGCGGCATACCAATCGAGCGTTGCAGCGTCCGCCCCGGTCAACCAACCCGCCGCGCTGACCTGCACCGTCACGAGGGCGAACATCGCCACCAACGCCGCGAACCGCGTTGCACCCCAACCGTGTGCTGCCGAGAGCGCGTCAGCGCCGCGGGCGCGGGCTTTCCGGCCCGCGATCGCTGCACCGACGTACGCCGCGACCGAGATCGAGATCGTCCAGAGCGCGACCTCCGCGGTCGCTGACTCGGTCCGAATCTCCGTCACGAGCACACGCACCGTGTCGAGGGTTCCAGACATATGGCCAGTTTTCGCCGTGGTAGCTGTGAAAACGTTGAGAGCCCCCTGATCGGCGTCCCATAGGGCTCTGGTGGACCTGCACACGTCGACGCAGTCACGAGGCGAGTCGCGTTGATCGAGGATCCACCCGACTGGCAGAGCGATGCGCTGCGCTGCAGTCTGGTGCGAACTCCCGGCGTTCACGTTGTCGAGCTCGGACACGAGCGAGAACAAGGCCGTTCGCGGCGCACCTACCGAATGCGCGTGACGTGTAGCGACCGAACCCTCGTGATCTCGGTGCGCGGACCGACCTGCGGAGGCAGGATGCTTACTCCCCCTGAAATAGTCGTGCACCCGCCCTCAGGAACGCCTCCCAGAAGTCCAGGCCGAGCACCACCAGAGCGCCGACTGCAGCTGCGGCGAGTACCACATCGACGGAGCGTTTACCCGCCCGCTCCCAATACACGTCACGAAGGTGCAGCCACAAGGCGAACTCGTCCAACGTCAGCGCTGCACCGATACCGAACAGTGCAGCAACGACCGGCCGATTCCCGTAGCCGGCGGCGAACGCGAGATACCCGGTCACCAGGAGCAGCACGATGCCGGGCACCAGGTGGTGGACATGAGTTCCCGCGACCCGGACATCCCGAAAAAGACTGCCACCGCGCCGCACAGCGTGCGTGATCATCCGGACACCGACGAATGCGATCAGGAAAGACACCAATACGACGAACGCTCCCACCTTGCCTTCGTCCACGATGTGGGCGTTGAAGACTTCCGAGACTTCTTCGACGAAACGGGCGAAATCGGCCAACCTGTCTACCCCCATTTTTCCTGGCCTCGCGCGTGCCCTGCCGAATCGAAGGGTAGCGCGGCCCGGACGTTGACGAGGCTCACTTCGTCAACGACAGAGACTCCGACAACACGACGATGGCGCGGCTATCGCCAATGCGGCGGCGTCGAACGAATCGTCCGTGCACTGCTCGCCGGCCGGATCCGTTGCAACCGCGCCAATTAGTTCTGCGGAGATGTGGCCCAAGGGATCCGAAACTCACCGGCAGCGACGGATCCGCGGATACCGACCTCCGGGGAGTGGCCGGGCGGCACCGGCTCGCTGGAATGCATACAGTCACAACACGACGACCGAGAACAAGGCCACGATGGGTCGAGGCGCGATCCTGCGCTGCCTGACTTCGATCTGTCGCTCGTTTCCGCCGGGGGCGATGGAGTCGCCATTCGTGCCCGACTGGAAATGGGAGGCATTCCCCATCGTGAAGTGAAGCCGCAGCACCATGTGATGGCCGATTCGAACTGCCCACCGCCCATAAGGGGAGAGCTAGGGGCGATGTTTGGCGGATCAGCCGGAGCCTGTCTTGCTCGGCACTAGGGGGTGATCGCCCGGATTCCACCTCGGGGGTAGTTCGTGGTTGTGGCACCATTTCCGGCGCGCACGAATTCATCACGGGCAGAACATATGTCACGACTTTCATGGACGAGATGCGGACGAGATGACTACAACGCGAGGCAGGAGATGTTCGTCGTCGGCCTGAAGGCGTTGTGAATTCTGTTGCGACCCTTATGTGGTACCCCGAGTTGGCGATTCGAGTCCCTTAGGTATCGGCCCTTAGGTGTAAGCACGGAGAGAACTGCGAGAAATTCAGTCCCGGGGGACGATGTGGGAACACATCGTTCTGAGGATCGTTGACGCGATGACATCGAACCAGAACAACAATTGGCAATTTGCGAAAGCCGTTCTCCGAAAGCCGTTTACAATCGGTGCGATCGCACCCAGTTCGGCACTGATCGCGACGGAACTGGCAGCGGTGGTACCGATTGACTGTGCTCCAGTTGTCGTCGAGTTGGGTCCAGGCACGGGTTCGGTCTCCGATGCCATCGCCGCGCGGTTGCCCACGGGTGGTCGTCATATCGCGGTGGAGGTGGATGGCGATTTGGTGGCACATCTGCGGCGCACGAGGCCGCGGGTCGAGACGATCTGGGGTGACGCCTGTGATCTGACCGGCCTGTTGGACGCCGCTGGAGTGGATCGTGTGGACGCGATTGTCTGCGCCCTCCCGTGGTCGCTCATCGATGTAGGAAAGCAGCGGGCGATTCTCGATCAGATCGCGGAGGTCCTGACACGGGAGGGACGTGTGAGCGTCCTGGCCTATCCACACGCACATTGGCTGCCGAGAGCCCATGATTTCCGAATTGCGTTGCACGGAACATTCTCCGAGGTCGTGCGTGGTCCTGTTGTGTGGCGCAATGCGCCGCCTGCGCTGGTGTACCGATGCGGGCGGCCGATGACTCGTGCGATTTCCCTCTGACTTTTTGGCCGGGCTTTCTCCAGTCTGGCTGTTGGTGGTCAGTGGAGTCCTGATCACCGCGGAAGTGGGCACTCTGATCGGTGTGGTCCTTCCCGGCATGACCGCGGTCCTTGCCCTCGGCTATCTCGGCAGCTCGGGCGCCGTTCACCCGGTCTCGGCGTGTGTCGTGGCGATCGCCTGCGAGATCGGTGGAGGCCATTTTGCCTACGCCAGAGGTCGATGCGCCCGCAGCACCCGAAGGTCCGGAAACAATCGTCACCGGGTCAAATCTGTTGTGGGCAAACATTTCAGCCGATTCAGCTCCCGGTCACGGTCGATCGAACTACGGGCGCTGGCCCTGATGGAGAGGCGAGGCGCCTTGGCGATCGTGCTGTGTCAGTGGTTCGCCGGCGTCCGCACCATGACACCACGGCTGGTGGGATCGGCGGGGATGAGCTATCGGAGGTTTGCCCTCGCGCAGGTTCCGTCAGCGGTGCTGTGGGTGTGCACGTGGATGTCGGTCGGTGCGGTGGCCGGAGCGACCTACGAGCGCGTAGCTACCAGGGTGAGTGTGGTCGGTCTGGTGGTGTTGGCGGTGGTTCTTCTAGCTGTGTCGGTGTGGGCGACCGTACTTCGGCGCCGGTTCCCCACGGCGTCGAGTGGGGACGTCGCCGAGGTGGACAGCGCGGACAGACTCGACTGACAACGGGTGATCCGGTCACAGGCGGCCGGATGTGGCGAGATGGAGCCAGATCCGGCCGCTCGGGGAAGGGTTAGGGCGTGTCTGACAAAGCGTGGGTCCAGGCGATTGCGGCGTGGATGAGGACGGCAGCTCGGTAGACGATCGCGTGTTTGTCGTAGCGGGTGGCGAGGCCTCGCCATTGCTTTGGTGTGGCAGAACCGGCGTTCGATTACGTTGCGGTTCTTGTGATCGGCGGCGTCGAGGACGACAGGCCTGCCGCCTCGCGGGCCGCGACGTTCGCGGTGCCCCTGCTGGTCTCTGGGTTCAGGGATGACGGCCTTGATGCCGCGCTCGCGCAGTTGCGTCCGGGTCGCGCGGGACGAGTACGCTTTGTCTCCGCGGACCGCATCCGGTCTCGTCCGCGGTCGCCCGATCTGCCGTCCGACGCGCAACTGCTCCGGAAGCGGCAACAGCATCGGAGAATCCCCGGCCTGGCCGGGAGTGATCAGCGTGATCAGAGGCAGCCCGTTGCCGTCGACGAGCTGATGGATCTTGGTCGACAACCCACCCCGCGAGCGGCCGATCCCGTGATCAGGCGGCTCGACCGCTGGATTCGTGTAGTTCGACCCATCCCCCTGTGGGGCGGATCGTGTTCGTCGCATGCTGATGCGCGCGAGTGATCGTCGAGTCCACCGACAGCGATCAATCGATCAGCCCCTCCGCGTCCGCCTGCGCGGTGAGCGTCGTCAGCACCTTGTCCCAGGTGCCCTCGACAGCCATCCGGTGATGCCAGGTCCACACCGTCTGCCACGGCCCGAACGACTCGGGAAGATCACGCCACGCGATCACGCGCCGATAGCGGTAGATGATCCCTCGAACCATCAACCGCGCATCCGAGAACTTCCTGCCCGGACGTCCCGTCGGCTTCGGGGGCATCCCTCGATCAACGTATCTCTGCAACAGCGTCGAGATAGGCGCGAGGTGTCGTCACGCGATTGCCCTTTCACTCCCAAGGCACGTGGGTGCCGGTGCTGGTGGCACCCCCGGGCCAGTTCCCGGATTGCAGGGCCGCTCGGGGGGCTCACATGACGTTGCTGGAGAAGTCGTTGCTGCCGGGTGTGGTCTTCGCGGGGTACGTGGCACGACCTTCGCGACGCAGCCGCCGCATCCTGCGGCCGAGCAGGAAGAAGACCAACGTGAACACGGCCAGGCCGCTGGCGGGGATCGCGACCGCCAGGAGCAGGCCTGCGTGTGCACTCACGGGGACCATCCTGCCTGTCGAATGCCCGCACCGGCTGCTGAGCGGCGGTGATGTTTCCAGATCGTCTGCCCACGGCCCGAATTCGGCAGGCACGGCACACCGACCCGGTACCGGTAGACGATGCCCCGACGACCCGGCGGTTGTTGCGGAACGGACGTCCACCCTGTTCGCTGACAGACGGCAGCAGGAGCTCGATGAACGCCTACTGGGCGTCGGACAGGTACTCGGTACGTGACACGCGGGCCTCGCCACCCGCTGCCGATCTCGACCGCCAACCCGAACCCGGTCTTCTTCTGCGGCAGGGAATGGCGATATCGCTTGTCGAAAGGCCGATGTTCGCGATGCCTTGCACCTGGCAAGGTTGCTCCGCCATCTCTTCGATCGCCGTAGTTGTCCTGTCTGACACAGCGATGACGCGTATGGACCTCCCCGAACCTACGGCTTCCGAGATGATCGTCCCTCAACATCCCCCTGGATCGCTGCCACCGAAGACGCCGACCTGGGTAATGGGTGCATCGAACACCGTCACGGAAACCGTTGGTGCATCCGCGCCGCCCCGCCAGTACCAACTGTGCATCCCCGCCGATTGCTTCGCGCCACACGGCATCATTCCGTCGATATCCTCCTCCAGGGGCAGGTGCGCTTCCATCCATCGCACCGCCTCGTCGAAGCTCATTCCAGGAAGGTCGAAGCTGATCGATTCGGCACCCATGTGCGTTGGATTGGTGGCGACTCCTGGCACCAAGATCCCGTATATGCCCGAGTCCTGCGTCTCGGGGGTCGCCAGGCGCGATGAGGGAGCGCTCGAGGTTGACGGCGCGGGGATCGTGGGTGCATCGCTCGATCCGCATCCGACCACCAGTGATGCACAGACCAAGACGAGTGCCGAGGCATAGGCCTTGTTCATCTCCACATCAAATCAGACCAGAAGCACGAAAACCGTTGTTTCGGACAGGCTGTGACGTGGTGAGCTGTCGGCTTGGCTCACCACTCGTCTCACCTCATCCGAAGGACGATGGTGCCTGGCAGGTGGTGCAGGTGTGATCACTGATCTCACCTCGCACGAAGCCCGAAGCAGGTGGTGCGCCAACCCTCTGAAATTGGGTGCACCACCCGCCAGCGGCTCATCCTCAGTGAGTTCGACGAACCATTGCCGACGCTACGCAGCTGCTTCTGAAGGAACGCTGAATGCCGGGGTGGGCGCGCAGTTCGATGGCACGGCACTTGGGTGAGGTCTCCGGTCCGGTCTGATGTCTTCTCCGTGCGTGATCCGTGGCGGTGCGAGGTCGGCGGAGATGGCTTCGTGGGCCCCTCGACGGCGCATGCGGTGGGGAGATCTTCAGCGAGGCTTCAGGTTGCCGGGCGCAGGATGAAAGGAGGCATCGGGGCAGTGAGGAACGGTGATGGTTGTCCTGTGTACGAGAGAGCGGTCGGGTGGAGCTACGCGACCGCGCGCGGGTCGGATCCGCCGGGCCGCGAGGATGACGGGCATCGTTTTCGCAGTGACGCTCGCGCTGATGTCGATGTCCTACGGCAGGGCGTTGCTCTCGCCCGGATATGCAACATGGACGGACAAGACGTCGACCTGGATCAGAGACAACGGCGGCGGACACCTTCTCGATGCCTACGAGAATTGGCGATATGCAAAGCCGCCGAGCGACAGTCAACCCGACTTGCATCAGTACGTTGTCCCAGTCGGGATCGCGGGTGGCTCCGATACGACGGCAATTCACCTACCGGTGCTTCCGTCGGAGCCTGGGCAAAGCGCACCGGTGTGGACCCCGGGGCGTGCAGACGTCCACGGGGTCGCCAGGTCGTACACGTCGGTGTTTCAACCCGATCCTGAACATCGCAGCGTCGTGGCCGGCGTTGCGATCGTTGCATATGCCGCGGTGAGCGCACATCTTGTGCCCGGCACGAGCCAACCCGGTGGTGATGCCCCGGGCGATGCGCACGTGCCAGCCACTGACATCCCGAGTTTGGTGGCCGTGTTCAACTCGGGATTCAAGATGAACGATATCGATGGCGGTTTCTACCTCGACGGGACCGAGTATCGGCCACTGCGTGATGGGCAGGCGTCCGCCGTTGTAGACAGTGCCGGCCATCTGAGAGTTGAACAATGGGGGCGTGACGACGCAATGGGACCCTCGATCAGCGCGGTTCGTCAAAATCTCGCGCTGATCGTCGATCACGGTGCGGCGGTGGAGGGTTTGGATGTCAACAGTGACAATCGGTGGGGCTCGGCACAGAATCAGCTGCAGTACACCCAGCGCTCGGCCCTCGGAACCACTGCGTCCGGTGATCTGATCTACATCGCCGGTGGCGCGATGAACTTGTCGACCCTTGCCCGCGCACTGGTGGACGCCGGCGCCGTCACCGGTATGGAACTCGACATCCATTCCGGGATGACGATGTACTCGTCGTGGGCGCCCGACATGTCGGGTGTGTTGGCTCCGACCACCCTGATGCCTGATATTCAACAAGACCCGAATCGGTATCTGGCGCCGGACCGTCGCGACTTTTTCTACATCACGCTGTCGGAGCCGACTCCGCAACAGTCTTCGGTCTTTTCGCCGGCGGTTCCTTCGATGACGACTGCGGCGAAGTTCGACGGGTCGTGAATGCCACCGGCGATACGTACCACGGACTCCGACGGCGAATTCAGCTCGGCGACGTACACGCGGTGCACCACGGCTTGCTGTCGACAGCGGGCTTCCGTCACCTCGAGAGCGATACGTTCGTGAAAAAAACAGGCCGCGTTGTCGTCCGCAGAGGTCGATTTCAGTGCGGTTCGATGAGTGCAACAATGGCCCCGTCGGGGCGATCTACGCGTGCTTTTGGCGCGGTGGTGGGCTCGACCCTCACCGATCGCGGCGCCGATTCGCTCCCGGTGACGGTGAAAGCTGTTGTGTCAGTGAGGGAACAGCATGTAGTGGCGGTCTGTTACCTTCCATGTTTCGATAGCTGTCTCACTTGTGGTTGCCAGCTCGGCGGCGCTCGGTCGCGGGGAGGGTTCCCGGCTGTCAGCGCTCCGCGCGGCGAATTCACGTTGCGGCGTCATGTCGGTGTCATCTACTTCGCTTACAGTGGTCGCCGCGAAGGGCTATCGGAACTGCAGGAGTGGTCGTGTTGCTGGACGTATCGCTGATCGACGGGCCGGTTCGAATGCTGATTCTCGCACTGGGTGCGTTCGCGTTGGCGTGGCTGCTGAGCGGACGTGGACGACGGTGGTGGCTCGCTCGTGTGCCGCTGAGCTTGGGGATCGGCGTTGTTGCGGCGATCGGGTTGTCGGTGGCGGTGAACAAGATCTGGAAGCCGTTTCCGGACGCTCTTCCTGCTGTTGCATTGTTGTGGGTGGGGATCCTCTTCGCGGCCGGCTCGCTCGCACTGCTTCGCCGAACCTCGTGGGCGGTGAAAGGTCTCGCGATGGTCGCGGTCGGTGCGATAGCGGTCTGCGGCGTGGCGCAGGTCAATCAAGAGTTCGGAACATACCCGACCATGCGGGGTGTTCTCGGCGTCAGCCTTGCGGACGAAATCGACTTCGACCACGTCCCCGGCCGCACCGAAAACCTCGTCACTGTGAATGCCGGTGCATCGCTCGATGCAGTGTGGTCACCGCCTTCGGACATGCCCGAGAACGGTGTGGTCACTACCGTCGAGATTCCGGGAATCGTCTCGGGATTCCGCGCCCGCGACGCCTGGATCTATCTTCCGCCGGCATACTTGAGCACCCCACGGGCGCAATTGCCGGTACTTGTCCTGGTGCCCGGCCAACCCGGAACTCCACGAGATTGGTTCGACGGTGGACGGTTGAACGAGGTGGCAGATGCCTACGCGCATGATCATTCCGGGTTGGCGCCTGTCGTCGTGGTGGCCGATTCTTTGGGCGATCAGTTCTCGCAACCTCTGTGCATGGACTCGCCGACGGCGAACGCCTTCACCTATCTCAGTGTCGACGTCCCCGTGTGGATCGAGACGAACTTGCAGGTCGATCCCGATCACGGGCACTGGGCAGTCGGAGGATTCTCCGCGGGCGGAACGTGTGCGCTTGTGCTGGGGGTGAACGCGCCTACGGTCTATCCGACTTTCGTGGACATCACCGGGGAGGATGAACCCAGCCTCGGCTCGCGTGAGCTGACCGTGGATCGCGTGTTCGACGGAAACGGTGACGCGTTCAGCAAATTCAACCCTCTCGATGTGCTCAACAGCGGAGACTTCAGGAGCAGTGCCGGCACAATCGTTGCGGGAGAGGAGGATCCGGATCTTCCCCAAGCTCGTCATGTGCTTGACGCGACTGCGGCTGCCGGTATGACGATTCGGTATCTCGAACTTCCCGGCGGGCACTCGTGGTACGTGTGGGGGCCAGGGCTGGAACAGTCCCTTCCGTGGCTGGCGACGCGTGTGGGTTTGACGGCCTGAACAATCGCGCGCCGCGAGAGAAGCCCGCCCGACCTTCGGCACCCGGGCGGGCTTCTGAGCAGGCGCGCATGCGTGTGAATGCGGAGCGCGACCGCCGTCGACAACGATGCCATTCTGCTCCTGAGAAAACCCTGAACGCCGTAGCCGTGCAACTGATCAGCACCATCTCTGGGAAGTTGCGCGCATTGATCGACAGCCCGTGAAATCAGCCGCTACGGACTATCCGGGTGTTCGCCGCACGACAAGGACAAGAGTCCTCATCGTGTGCGTATGAAACCATCAGTGACGCGTGCTAACCCCCGTCGGGACTGTCCTCGGGAGATCTCAAGCACCTCGGCTCCGCACTCACGCGGGAGACGTTGACGCGGAGCTTGTTTCACTGCGCTCTTGTGGACCGCCGACTGCGGGGTTACGCGTGTGCCGCATGTGGTCCTCTACTGAAGTTCGGTCAACAGTGCGGTGAGAGTTTGGGTTTCGTTTGCGGCATCGGGTGTGCTGGCCCGCACCGCTTTGAGGGCGCTGTCGATCCGGCCGTCGAGTGCGCCCCAAACGGTTGCGTCAAGGGGGCGCAGGGATGTTTCGTCGTCGTCCCATGCGGTTTCGAGGTCTTTGATCCGTGCAACCGCGCCGGTGTGGTCACCGGCTTGGACTTTCGTCAGTGTGTCCTGCGTGATGGTGCGGAAGGTGGCGATGTCTGTGGACGGGAAGCTGGCACTGGCCTGCCCTGGTGTGAGGGTCGCGCTCGCCGCGGCCGTGCCGGTTTCCTCTTCGCTCGCGAGGGCCTCGTGCGGCTGGGCGGAGGCCCACACGAGCAGTGCGCCGGCAGCGACGGCGACTCCGGCGTAATAGCCGAGCATGATCCGTTCGCGACCCCGAGGCGGTGTGCCGGCCGGCGGGCGTGGGATTTCGGGTTCGGTGACGAGGTCGCGGCGGGTAATCGTGAGGTAGACGACCGTGGCCACGATCGAGAGGAGGAAAATTGCGCTGGTGAGAGCCGTACCTGCACCGAGACCACGATCGGTGGACGAGGACGCCACCCAGTCGCCGAGGTTGGCGCCGAGCGGACGCGTCAGCACGTACGCGAGCCAGAAGGAGAGGACCGCGTTCGCGCCCAGCCGCCAGCCGATCACGATCAAGACGATCAACCCAGCAGGCAGCAGGACCGAGATGCCCGGCCCCCACCCGGTGATCTCGAGTGTCCAATCGCCCGCGGCGGTGCCGAGGGCGAACGTGACCAGAACGGCGAGCCAGTAGAACACTTCCCGCGGGAGCGAGACGATGCTGTGAATCGACAAGGTCCCTTCACGGGCGAACCAGACAGCGAAGACCACGGCCAGAGCCGCCGCGAAGACGCTCGTACTCACCGCAAGTGGCACACCCAGATCGTCGGTCAGGATGTCGGTGTAGAGCGTGCCGGCGACGCTGAGCACCACAACCGCCAGCCAGTAGACGAACGGCACGTAGCGGTTGAGGCGCAACTGCCACACCAGGACAACGGCAAGTACCACTGTGAAAATGAGTGCGGTCGCATTCAGTCCCAACCCCAGTGTCATGTTGATCCAGTCGGCGAAGCTCTCACCGACAGTCGTGCACAGGATCTTGATGATCCAGAACCAGACCGTGATCTCGGGGACCTTACTCAGCATCACTCGCTGAGTCGGGGCGGCTTCAGATCTCGTCGTCTCACTCACATCCCCGACCGTAGAGACACGATGCTGAAAACGCCCTGAGAGAGACCGAGCACCTGTTCGTGCCGACGGTCTTTCTCGGCAGGGAGGGCGTGATCGGCGTCCCATTCTCAGCGGCTCCACAGCTGCCGACTTCGATACTGATTGGGTGAAAGAAGTAGAACCACATCCGGTGTCCTCGGTGTCGGCGCACGGTGCCTCGGTCCGCGTGAACCTGGTCGGGAGGGCCCACGAATTGGTGTCCGGCGTACACCAAGGCGCGGCAGCCGCCATCGCTCTGATCGTGTTGGTCGGGGGAGTGGCACTGTTTTTGGGCGCCTCGCTCTGGCGGAGCCTGCCAGGAACTCACCGCTCGGCCGGAACGGCGCTCATCAGCCTGCAGAGCACCGGTTTGGCGGCGGCGTTCGTCGCGCTGGCCTATCAGGTAAAAGCGGGAGACTGGTTGACCAGCGCGGACCCGGCGGTCTTGGGGTGGTTCACCGAGCACCGCTCGGACTGGGTGACCGGGCCGGCCATCGCTGTTACCGACGCCGGCGGACCGGCGGGCACCATAGTCCTCGCGGTCGTGATCGGTGCGGTGCTGTCCAGGCGAGCCCGCTCGCCGATCCCCGCGCTGATTCTCATCGGGACCGTCGGTGCGGCCGCACTGGCTTCGACCGTGACGAAATCCGTTGTCGGGCGGTCACGTCCCCCGATCGCATCCCAGGTTCTGCTCGAGACTGACCATTCCTTTCCGTCCGGGCATGCGACAGGGGCAATGGCGTTGTTCATGACGGCCGCTCTCATGCTCGGGTATGCCTGGTCGCCGACCCGGCGCACGTTGTTGCTGGTGACGGTCGCAGCCGTGGCGGCAGTGGTGTCGGTAACTCGCCTGTACCTCGGTGAACACTGGCTCAGCGATGTGATCGGCGGCATGCTCCTCGGCGGCCTCGCCGCGGTGATCGGCGGTGCGATCTACACGATCTGGATGGCCCGCTCCCACGACCGGCGCACCGGAGCCTTGGACGCGACCGCCGCTGACCGGGGCCGCAACAACCCGACGACGATGGGACAACCGGCATGAGCGTGGCATTGGGACCTGGAATATTGGATGCGTCGACACTGCTGGGCACCCTCGGGCTGCTCGGCGTCCTCGGCGCCGTCGTCATCGAGACGGGCCTGCTCGTCGGCTTCTTCCTACCCGGCGACTCGTTGCTGTTCACTGCCGGAGTCTTCGCCGCGCAGCCGCATCCGTTCGCCCCGCTGTGGTTGCTGCTGCTCACCATCCCGATCGCTGCGATCGTCGGCGACCAACTCGGCTTCCTGATCGGAAGGAAGGCTGGGGCGGCAGTATTTCATCGTCCCAGTGCCAGACGGATCGGCCCGAAACAACTCGAACAGTCGAGGCGGTTCTTCGACCGCTACGGCCCGCGCACAATCCTGTTGGCCCGCTTCGTCCCCGTCGCCCGCACCATCGCGCCGGTCATGGCCGGCGCATCCGGGATGAAGTACCGTACCTTCGCCGTCTACAACGTCATCGGTGGCACCGTCTGGGGAATCGGGGTGCCGACACTGGGATACCTGCTCGGTGGAATCGGGTTCGTCCGCAGTCACATCGAAGTGATCCTGATCCTGATCGTGTTCCTCTCCGTCGCACCGCTGCTGATCAACGCTCTGCGGTCACGACAACAGAGAACAACCCCGCCGGCCCGCCGACCGGACAACGCCTCGACCGCAGACAGGGATCTGTGAACCCGTCCCAGAATTTGCGTTTCATGACCGCGCTGAACCGTCTGGTGTCCGCGGTTCGGACTGTTGTCATCGACGCCCCGGAGGGCCTGCGGTAGCGGATGATGAGCTCATGAGGTCGGTACCCGAATGGCTCAGACCTTCGATGTGGGGACTGGCAATCCGGTCCGCGCTCGCTGCCGCCGCCGTCGTGACCATCGCCTTGGCTGCAGGGGCGACGGCGCTGCTGTTCGTACTGGACCGGGCCCTGATCTCCACCCTCGACGACGCCGCGAGCACCCGAGCCCAGGACATCACCACCAGATTGCAGTTCGACCGGCCCGCCGACCTCGACAGTGAGCTGTTCGGCACCAATCAACGAATTACCCTCGTCCAAGTCATCGACCCGACAGGGCAGGTGGTGCGGACATCGGACCCCTACCCCGGCGCCCCGGCGACCGACGCGCGGCCACCTGCCGGAGGGTCGCCGGCACGAGGACTGTCCGGGCGGACTGACCATGGGACAGACCTACGGATCACCGCGCAGGGAGTCTCCAGCGGCGCAACCGATTACACCGTCATCGTCGCGGTGAGCGCAGAACCAGTGGAAGCCACAGTCGCCACCGTAGGCGGGCTCCTCGCCCTCGGCGGCCCGGTCATCGCCCTCGTCGCCGCAGTAGCGACCTACACACTGGTACGGCGATCGCTGCGATCGGTCGAACACATCCGCACTCAGGTCGCCGCCATTTCGAGTAGCGACCTCGGTGAACGGATTCCGGTGCCCACGCCCCGAGACGAGATCAGTGCGTTGGCCCGCACCATGAACGACATGCTCACCCGAATCGACGCCGGCCACACCGCGCAGCGCCGATTCGTCGCAGATGCATCCCACGAGCTACGCAACCCACTGGCCACCCTCACCCTTGCCTTGGAACTGGCTGACGCCCGCCCAGAACTGCTCGACGACGAACTCGTACGGGAAACCTTGCTGCCCGAGGTCACGCGCATGCATCTACTGGTCGACGACTTGCTGTTGCTCGCTCGCGCCGACGAGCACGGTCTACCCCTGCGGCTCTGCGAGGTGGATCTCGACGACGTGGTGGACGCAGAAGTCCGCCGCGTTCGCGGTGGGACCGAGAAGACGATCACGGCCGCGTTGAGCCCTGTACGGATTTGCGGTGACCGCACGCAGCTCGAGCATGTAGTGCGCAACCTCATCGACAATGCCGTCCGATTTGCTGCACAGACCGTGCACGCGCAAGTGATGCAGCGCGGAAACACCGCGCGGATCATCGTCTCCGACGACGGCCCGGGCGTCCCGCAGCCAGATCGTGACCGAGTCTTCGAACGGTTCGTGCGACTCGACAATTCCCGTGAACGCAACCTCGGCGGTTCCGGTCTCGGTTTGGCGATCGTCGCGGAAATCGTTTCCGCCCACCGAGGTTCGGTACGGATCGGCGACAGCGCGCAGGGTGGGTGTCAGGTCGTGGTCACGCTTGCGGCAAGTTCGGTGACCCCGGCCGAGTCGTTCTGATCCGAGGCCCGGCACCGCGAAAGTGTGTCGAGGGCGTGCGCACCGAGGGATGATTCTGTCTTCATGCTGGCTTCGCGACGTCGGATCGATCAGGCCGTCGATCGGACACCAGAGGTGGTGCCCGACGAGAACGAACCGGCACCCGGGCACGGCGCGCGAGACTACGCGCTGCGTCTTGCCGACGGTCAGAAGTTGTTGCCGTCCTCCGGACGCCTGATTCGTTCTTGTCTCAGGCCGGGTATGTCACGGCGGGGCCGACGACACGGATGCCGACGCGGTCCCCGGGGGTGAGAGCGGTGGCACCGAAGCGGCGAACCGTGACCCGTTCGGCGTCTGCTCCGCTTGCGGTGTCCAAGCGGATACCGAGCAGCATTTCCGATCCGAGGTATTCGATGTCGACTACCGTCCCGGCGATGCCAGCGCCGTCCGGGGTGAGTTCGATCTGCTCCGGCCGCACCATGATGCGGGCGTCGCCCTGGATGTCGGTCGAGGCCACAGCGATATCGCCGAGGGCAGAGTGGGCTGTGCCTTCCACGACCTGCGCCGACAGCACGACGGCGTCTCCGATGAACTGCGCGGTGGGGACATCGACGGGGGTGGAATAGATTTCGCGGGGGGTACCGATCTGCGCGAGGCGTCCGGCACTCATCACCGCCACACGATCAGCAAACGAGAGAGCCTCGGGCTGGTCGTGGGTGACGAGGATGGTGGTGATTCCGGCCTTCGCCAGGACATCTGCGACGATCCGCCGGGTAGTGGCCCGCAAGCCGGCGTCGAGCGCGGAGAACGGTTCGTCGAGCAGCATCAGTTCCGGTTCGCGGGCCAGTGCCCGCGCGAGCGCCACGCGCTGTTGCTGCCCACCGGAGAGCTGGTCGGGTCGACGGGTCGCATAGGAGCTATCGAGCGAAACCATCTCGAGCAATTCGGCGACCTTCGACGCGCTCCGATCACGGCGGGGCAGTCCGAACCCGATATTGGCGCCAACAGTGTTGTGCGGGAACAGCGCTCCGTCCTGGGCGACGTATCCCACCGACCGGCGGTGCGCGGGCGTCCACTTCCCGCCAGCGACGATACGGCCGGCAAGTGCGATAGTCCCGGCGTCCGGTCTCTCGAACCCGGCGATCAGGCGGAGCAACGTGGTCTTCCCGCAGCCTGACGGCCCGACAATAGCGGTGGTGGATCCGGCCTCGACGGCGAACGAGATCTGGCGGAGGACGGCCGCGGCGCCGAACCTCTTGTCGAGCCCTGCCACTTCGAGTGCGTTGGTCATAGTCCGGCTACCTTTTTCGACTGGGTGAAGAGTACGTAAGTCATGGGCAGCGACAGCACGATCATGATGAACGCATACGGTGCGGCGCCGGCGTAGTCGATCTCGCTGCTCAGCGACCAAAATTGCATGGACAGCGTGCGGGTGCCGGTCGGCGCCAGCAGGAGGGTGGCGGTCAGCTCGTTCACGATCCCCAAGAACACCAGCGCTCCACCCGCCGCCGTGGCTGGGGCCGCCAGCGGCAGCGTAACCCGGAAAAAGGCTGACAGTGGGGAGAGGCCGAGCGACTGCGCCGCCTCCTCCAGACCGATGGGCGCCTGCGCGAACCCCGTTCGCAGGTTCACCAGCGCGCGCGGCAAAAACAGCAGTGCGTAGGCCGCGATGACAACGGTGACCGTTTGGTAGAGCGGATGCAGGTAACGAATGGAGACGGTGACGAACGCCAGTGCCACCACGATTCCGGGAAGTGAGCTCGAGATGTACGTGCAGCCTTCCAGAAACCGGCTGAAACGCCCCCGGTGGCGAATCGAAATCCACGCGATCGGAAATGCGAGAACACACGTCACCACGGCGCCCGCGATGCCGAAGCCGACGGTTTGGACCAGCGCGGAGCCGACGGTATCGAGCTTCCAGACCGCCGCCCCGCCGATGACCAGCCAGCGTAGGACACTGATCACCGGGACGCCGACGGACAGAACGATCAGCACTCCGAGGAAGAGCAGGACGGCCAGCGAGTTCCCCCAGCCGAGTTCGGCGGGCACGGCGCGCCTGGCGGCTCCGGCGCCGATGCGGGCGTACCGCGCACTGCCCCGGACCACAGATTCGATCACCAGCAGCGTGAGGCAGAGCAGCACCAGCACACCAGCGAGCATGGTGGCCGCAGCTCCGTTGAACGTCGACTGGTATTGCTCGAAAATCGCGGTGGTGAACGTATCGAACCGGATGAAGACGAACGCACCGTACTCGGCGAGCAGGTGCAGCGAGACCAGCAACGCTCCGCCGGCGATGGCCAGCCGCAGCTGAGGCACCACGACGCGGAAGAACACTGCCCACGGCCCGGCACCAAGTGCACGCGCCGATTCTTCCACGGCCGGATCCAGCCGGCGAAGCGTCGCGGCCGTGGGGATGTACACGAGAGGGAAGTACGACAGGGTCGCGATGAGGACGCCCCCCTGCAAACCTCCCAGGGAGGGAACAGTGGTCACCCACGAGTAACTGTTCACGAACGCGGGAACGGCCAGGGGAGCTGCGAGGAGGACCGCCCAGACCTTCGCCCCGAACACCCGGGTGCGTTCGACGAGCCAGGCGGCGATTACACCGAGCACGATGCAGATCGGCACCGTGACCACGACCAGCAGCACCGTGTTGGCCAGCAATTCCCGGACCCGAGGTCGAAACAGCAACGCCGATGCGGTATCCCAACCCGTGTCGAAGCTTTCGACGATCACGTACCCGAGCGGGATGATCGATGCGGCCACAACGATGAGCGCGGCAACCGCCAAAGGGAGCGGCATCGGCGTTCGGGCGGTCAGGGGACGCACTGTGTGCGCGTGCCCCGACCGCCTCCGACCGATCAGTGCGAGATTCAGAGCAGGCCGGCTTCGGTCATCAGCTCGGTGACCTGCGGGCTGTTGAGCTTCGCAGGGTCGACCTGTGGGGCCTGGAGCTCGGCGAGGGGAACGAGCTTCGGGTTCGCCGCCACGCCGCTGCCCACCGTGTATTCGAACGATGTCCCGGTCTGCAGGACCTGTTGACCCTTTTGGCCGGAGACGAACTTGAGGAACTGTTGCGCCGCATCCTGTTTCGAGCTGGACTTCAGGACGCCACCACCGGAAACACTGACGAATGCACCGGGGTCCTCGTTCTTGAAGTAGTGGAGTGCGACGTTGTTGCTGTTCTCACCGGTCTTGGCCTGATCGCCGAACCAGTAGTAGTGGTAGATGAGACCGCCCGGGATCTCCCCCGCATTGACCGCCTTCATCACCGTGCTGTTGCCCTTGTAGGTGCGGACGTTGTCCTTCATTCCCGCCAGCCACTGCCGAGTGACATCCTCACCCTTGAGTTCGAGCAGTGCGCTGACGATCGCCTGGAAGTCGGCACCTGAGGGCGAAGCGGCCCACCGGTCCTTCCACGCGGGATCCTGCAGGTCGAGCAGCGACTTCGGCAGCTGCTCCTGTTTCAACATGTCCTTGTTGTATGCGAAGACGGTGGAACGGGCTGCGATGCCGGTCCACTTGCCACTCGACGGCCGGTACTGGCTCGGCACCTGATCGAGGACGTCCTGGTTGACGTCGGCGAACAGCCCGGCATTCTCGACGAGTGTCATAGCGGGGGAGTTCTCGGTGAGAAACACATCAGCCGGCGATCGGTCGCCTTCGGCCACGAGCTGGTTGCCGAGTTCGGTATCACTGCCGTTACGTAGCTCCACCTCGATTCCGGACTCCGCGGTGAAAGCATCGGCCCATTCCTGCGTCAGCGACTCGTGCTGCGCGTTGTACACGGTGATCTTGGTGGCTGCGCCCGGGTCCGTCCCGCCGTCCGAACCGGAATTCGAGCACCCCGAAATCGTCAGCACCGCTGCGGTGGCCAGTGCGACCCCCGACATCAGTCCGATTCGTATCCTCATCGATTGTCCTTCTTTACCGCAGCGGGACCTTTTCCAGCCGTCTCCAGGGGAATGATGGTACATACAGGATTGGCAAACCTAATGATCCGCTTCGTCGTTTGCCGCGTAGCGGCGGCGGGCGGGGGAGGGTCTCCCGGTGAGGTGGAAGGGGAAGATTCTGATGCGGAACCTGTGGTAGGCGGCGACGAAATCTATTACCCTTCTGTCACTGCAGCTTCGGAACATTCGTTGCAGGGGAACGGGTTCAGGCCGATCGCGGGTACGTGATCCGCTGCAGAGTGCGGTTGTCGCGGTGAAGTGCTCGCGTCTGTGACCGGGTTCTGGGCTGTGGCCAATATGTTCAGGCCATGTTTGATGGAAGTGAGTCGGGTTCGAATGACCGTGGCGCTGGAAGCGTCAGTTCGGTGTCAGATGAGTACCTGTCTTCTGAATATGCTCGTGCATGTCCGTTCCGGCGAAGGCGAGCAACACGCCGAGTGCAACCGCCAACGTGAGCACTGCCGCCGAGGTGATTCGAGGATGTTTCCGAGCCAGCGCCCCGCAGGCGACAAGCAGACCGACCAGGGCCGCCCAAATGGCGTGAACGTGGTCACCGAGTGTGCCGTCGACGACTGATGTGCGTTCTGGTGGCGTATCGGTGGGGAGGTCCCGCACCAGAAATTCGAGTTCGTGGCGAAATCGGCTGGCGTACAGCAGCTGTGAGCGTTCGTCCACCTCGGGGAGGGTGAGCATGCCGGCAGAAGCGGCGGTATGGAGGGCGGCGGCTGTCCGCTCGCGGTCGGCGTCCGAAGCTCGAATTCCGGGTGCGATAGGTGCGGACTGTGGGTCGGTGGTTCCCATGAAGTCTCCTGTGGTTGGCCGTGATCTGCACGCCACAGTGACCCGCCGCTGCTGAAGAAACACTGAAAGAGATCGCCAGCGCGGAGAAACGAGGTATTCGGTTCCGGCGGAATTCAGCGGTGTGCGTGAGTTACTGCGAATCGCGGCGGGGGACAGATTGACGGGCTCAGCGTGATTCACACACACGTTCCCATCGGATGCCGTTGCGGCCGTGTTCGGTCACGACGACGGGTACGGTGCTCATGGTCGGGTGGTGGGCGGACCGGCGACGGACGCGATAGTGGCCGCATTCTTAAACCCGAGATCCACCATGTCGCAACGAATCAGCAAATGTAATGCGGCGCAATTCAGAAGAACTGAGGACCAGATGACCCCCGAACAGACCCCAGCCGAGGAGTACCGCGAACTCGCCGGCCGCTTCACCGAACTCGTCGAAGGAGTACCCGATCAGGCAGCCTGGAACAGGGCCGCACCGGTCGAGGATTGGAACGCCCGCGACATTGTTCGCCACCTCGTCGAATGGTTTCCACCGTTCCTTCATGAAGGCGCCGGCATCACATTGCCCTCCGGTCCGGACGTCGATGACGACCCGGCAGCCGCGTGGCGCATCTTCAACGACGGTGTCCAAGCCGTTCTCGACGATCCGACTGCCGGGGACAAAGTCTTCTCCCACCCGAACACCGGTCAGGCACCCCTACCTCAGGCTGTGGCGCAGTTCTTCACCGCCGACGTGTTCATGCACAGCTGGGACCTGGCGCGCGCTACCGGTCAGGACGAGACCCTCGACCCTGAACGCTGCGCCATGATGCTCACGGGTATGGAGTCCTGGGATGAGGTGCTGCGGTCCAGCGGCCAGTACGGGCCACGGGTAAATGTGCCTGACGACTCCGACGTTCAGACTCGATTTCTGGCCTTCATCGGACGCGACCCACGACCGTGAGGCAACCCAGCGACTGGGGACGCCGGCCACCCGGATCATGTTGCTCTGCAACAGGAACCTTACGAAGCTTCGACCGCCGTGAACTCTCCCAGGAACAACGACCCGCGCGTGCTCGAACCTCTCCGCTGACGTCCCAGGCCGTGGTGACGTCCGGGGCGGAGCTTAAGGATCAGGATCCGGAGGGTGGTCAAGCGTCGCTGAACGCGTAGAGCAGCCCGCCGAGCATCTGAAATTGAACGCGTTGCATTGTGTGGGCGGCAGGGTCTTCGATTGTCGATCGAGGTCGTTGGTTTACCCGCAGCGATCGGCGCGGGACACATCGACTGATGTTGGGCGACAGCGAGAAAGCTCACCTTCCACGTTCGGCGATTCGTGGACGCGGCGGAACTGTACTGGGCAGATCCTCTGAAGCGGGTCGTCATGATCGTGGTCGTCGTTCTGGTGGCCTCGATCGGTGTGGCCTATCTGTGGTTCGCGTCCAAGTATCATTCGGTGACCTGGCCACTGCATACACCCGAGCGGATGAGAATGCACGGGCGCGACTACCAGCGCAACCTCTTCCCCCCGCTGGACGAAGTTCCGGAACCGGATCGGCAGTCGGAGATCAACACGATGATGCCCTTCGGCTATCCGGTCATCGGATACACCGGCTGCGAGACCAGCACCGTCATTTATCTGCCTTAGCGAGATGGCGAGTACTACGGCTACTCGCTGCAGGGAGGCCCCTGAGCCGCCGACCTGCCGTCGTCCGTCACTGGAGCGGACGCGTTACAAGGACCACGATTAGTGCGGCGAAGCCCACAGCGATGGCGACAGCATTCGTCATCGGTGGCAACAGCTTCCATTCATCCCAGGCACCGCTCCTTCGTGCGAATGCCAGCACCATCCGGACAATGCTCACGATGATGGCGACGCCGGTGAGGACGGGGACCACACTGAGCGCGAGGACGTGGCTCGTCGTTTCATCGAGCGCCCGCTGACACAAGGGTTCAAGCGGAGGAACGCGCCGCGGACCATAGGTGCTGTCCTCATCCGCCCAACGGGCGTGTGTGAAGTCGGGCTCGGCGACACTTCCGCACGGGTACGCCGCATCGCTGACGAGGCGAACGGTGACAGCGACAGGCTCGTGGAGTGCTTGGATCGGCCCCACGATGGAGGATCCGAGCAGTACGAGAAGTGTGATAAGCAGCAGGAATTCCGAGCCGAGCGAACGCATGTCCCGGGTAGAGGTCATGGCTGGCCATCGTGCCAGAAGCGAGCAACGATGCGGTTGATATTGTCGGCGGGGTGGTGCGATCTGTGGTCGCACGTTGGTTCCGCGGAGTTGTTCTCAGGGCCCGCCTTGGAGCGTGTACGGGACGAAGGTTCCGTTCTCCCCTCGCACGAGGATGGTGACGGGCTGATTAGTGGTGATGAGTTGCCCCGGCCGAACTGCGGCGTACAGAAACCCTGACATTCCGTGCCTCGTTCGTGGCTCCGTCGCTAACGGTTTCATCACGTCGAGTCCGGGGAGGAGGGGCAGTGTTGACCGACTGCTGTTGAATAGTTCTCAGCTGTCGAAAAAGGTCATCTTTGCCCGGAATTTCAGCGACAACTGTCGCGGAATTTTTCGAATGCCGCAGGTTGATCTGACTAATAGATCCGGAATCTACACTGCCGCCATCGCCTGAAGGTGGGACGGATTTCAGATCTTGTGAGATCCTGCTACAAGCACCAATTCGATTCCACTAGTGCAAAATTCGGTTTTTCTACAGGTGGGGTAGTGCTGCAGTGAGGAAGACGGCGCCGAAGGCGATTCCGGCAATGCCGGTGAGGATCCCGACCACGCCGGCGGTGTTGTCGCCCAGATCGCGTCCGGGGGTGTCGGGTCGGCGCGCTGCCAGGGCGGTTCCGATGGCGGCGGCACCGAGGAGGATGCCGAGGCCGAACATCCAGAACGTCAGTATCGAGAGTGCACCGAGCATCAGCGCCATGTCGCTGTATTCGTCGCTGGTGATCGGGCGGTTGTGATCCCACCAATCGGGTGGAGTGTGCGCGCGGGATTCGGTGTTGTCGGTGTTGTCGGATTGTTCGTGCGGGGGGATGGTGGATGCAGTCATGGCAGCTAAAGGGTTCTCGCGCTGATTCTTTCGTGTGGTGGATGTACCGGTGTGCGCCACGGGTGTGCAGTGGGAGATCGAAGCGATGGTGGGTGAGGCCCGAGAACCCATCGCGTGTCCTCGGGAGTCACCCCACAATCAAGCGGTGTTCGGGCCAGGCGGATCAGGCTTCGATCTGCACCTGTGTTGTCGATCCGGCGTTATCGGTTCGGGAGGGTGGTCCGGAGGAGACCTCGATCCTCCGCGGTTTCGCCTTCTCTGCGATCGGCAACGTCACCGTCAACACGCCGTTGTCGTACGAGGCCTCGATCTGTTCGGCGTCGATGTCGTCGCTGATGGACAGCTGCCGTTTGTATGTTCCAGCGAAACGCTCACTCGCCAGCCAGCTCACACCCTCTTCGGAGAGGGCGGTGCGGTGCGCGGTCAACGTCAGAGTCGAGCCGTCGATGCGGACGTCCACTGATCCTGGGTCGACGCCGGGAAGATCGGCGTGCAGGACGTACTGGTCCTCGACCTTGTAGAGGTCCATCGGCATGAACCGTGGACTGCGTCCGTTGCCGGTTCCCGCGGCGAGTACGGACTTGGTGATCGCGTCGATGTCGGTGAAAGGATCGAAACGAAGCACAGCAACACACCTCCCATGTCGTGAAAAGAAAAGTCACCGCCACTGTGGCGGTTGACCGAACTTACTGTGCGAGAACATGATAACCACACGAATTAGCACTCTGCAACCGAGAGTGCCAGAAGCTTTGGGGAAGTGTTCCGGTCCCTGAAGATCGCTGCTTTGCCTGGTCCCGACAAAAGCGGTGGCCGCCTTCGGCCTCGATTCGAAGCGGGCGGCGCGGTACGGCACTTCGTCAGTAGCGGCGGTGCGGCAACGGATCCGCCGGAGCCCCGACTCTGCGTGTGCGAGTCGGGGCGTATGACCGACGTCGGCATTGAGCACACAACACCGATGACCCACTATCCGTGCGAAGTCGACGTTCATGTCGTCCGCACATCTTCAACCATAAACAGTGCGATCGGTATAAATCATGTTCAGTCGCCTTCGATGCCAAGAAGTGACATGGCCGTTTGCATGGCAAGGTGAACATCTTGGTCGTCACGCTAGCGGCGCAGTAGCCGCGGTGCCTGGAAAGGTGACCCGTGCCTGGTATTTGGTTTGCAGACGTCTGTTCCGAATGCTTTTGCAAAATAGGTCTTTTCCCGATGTTTCCGGGTGGATCGGGCATCGAACATCGCGGGTGCTCGTTCGTCGGAGTCGCTGCGAACGATGTCGGTGTTCGTGCACACACCGAACCGGCTGTAAGGGAGAACACTTCGGCTACCGTCAAAGCTTGCTCATCACAATGGAACTGGGACTTTCGACCCTGTCGTCTACAAGCAGTGCGCAATAACCTTCGTCGGGTCGGGGGCACCCGTTCCGTTCGAGGGGGCAAACAATCGGGCGGGTGTTCGTCAAGGCAAGGCCATATCACCCTCACTGGTCTCCTTGCCGGGCCTTGAGCTGTGCGCGCCCAGAAGTGCTCAGGGCCCGCCCGATGCGGGGATCGAGAAAGTGAAGACGAAAGGTTCTCAGATGAGCCGAAGGAGCGATCGGCGATCGACAAGTTCTGCTCGCCGCCTGGTCACGCGGACTACCGGTGTCAGAGGTTCGGCGTGTAAGCCGAACTCGCTCACGGCAGAAGATCTGAGGGCTGTAATCGAGTCCCTCACTGGAGTTCTCGCTGCTCGAGGATCGAGCGCGGAAACCGCACCTCTCGCCGGAAATCCTCCGTCGTCGACGCCAACTGACAGGCAGTTCTGAATCGCACCGGTATTTTCGCAGCCGGACGGCATATTCGAACTCAGACGCGCTGTCAGCCGGGACGGGTGGTAATCACAGAAGTAGGTGGAAGATGTCGAAGGCGACTGTCCATTGGGCTGTGCCGGGGTTCTTGCGGTCCGGTTCGACCGTGGCGAAGGTTTGCGCCAGCGCTACGCTCAACCCTCCTGCGATCAGCGGCAGTCGTTGCTCTGTCTCCTCTGAGAGGGCCACGTCCAAGGGCGGGCGGGCCGTGAGCTGATCGAGCAGCGGTTGAAGTTCGATCTCCTCGTCGAGTTTTTCGAACCGGTGGATGCTCTCCTGTAATCCCTTGGTGATCGGCAGGTCCCACGGTTCGATCACGTCGCGCAAGTTTGCTTTCGCGGAGGCTTTCCCGATCAGGATCACGTCGTAGATCTTGTCGTCGATGAAATCGGTATAGCGCTTGAGATCGTTCCGGTCGACCTGCAGTCCGGCCGCTGCCCTGAAGAACCGCTGGAATTTCACGGTGCCCATTACTGGCATGTCGTCAGCTCCTTTCGAAGTATTCATGGATTTGGCGTACGGCCATCGCTCCTTCACCGACGGCGGATGCGACTCGTTTCACCGAACCGCGGCGGATGTCGCCCGCCGCGAACAGGCCGGGCAGGCTGGTTTCGAGCGTCCTGGACAGGCCGCCGTTGATTGGCAGGCTGCCGTCCGCTCGTGCGTGGATCGCGTCCACACCGGTGAGGACGAAGCCGTGGTCGTCGAGTGCGATCGCGTCGGCAAGCCACCCGGTGTGCGGTACCGCCCCGATGAAGACGAACAGGGCGCGCACGCGAATCGTGTCCTGGTCGCCGGTGCGATTGTCCTCGACTGCAATTGCTTCGAGGTATTTCTCGCCGTGGACCGCACGAATCTCGGTGTGCCGGTGCACGGTGACCCGCGGATGGTGTTCGATCTGGTCGACCAGGTATCGGGACATGCTCTTCCCGAGGTCATCGCCGCGGATGAGCAGGTGCACCTGTGAGACGTGCTCGGCGAGGAAGACGGCGGCCTGGCCGGCGGAGTTGCCGCCACCGACGATGGCTATCGGGTCGGTGCCGCATATCCGTGCTTCCTGATGCGTTGCGGCGTAGTACACGCTTGTTCCTTCCAGCGCCTCGATCCCCTGAACGGCCAACTTGCGGTACCGCGCCCCGGCGGCGAGCACAACGGCCCGGGCGTGCACCGACCCGCCGTCCGCCAGTCGGAGCACATGGTTCCCGGCCTCGGATCCCAAACCGGTCACTTCTGCCGACACCAGGATGCGGGCGCCGAACTTCCCGGCCTGGAGCACGGCTCGTTCGGCCAATTCGGAGCCGGAGACCCCGGCGGGGAATCCCAGATAATTCTCGATCCGGGATGAGGTACTGGCTTGGCCGCCCGCAGCGATCCGCTCCAACGTCACCGTGTTCAACCCGTCCGAGGCGCCGTACACCGATGCGGCCAGGCCGGCCGGTCCGGCACCCACGACGACGAGGTTGTAGACGTCCTTGGCTGCGTCCGCGACGGGTGCCGGGACAGGAAGCCCGACGACGCGTGCGAGTTCGGCATTCGTCGGATTGCGCAGCACCTTCTCGCCGTGCCAGATCACGACGGGTGTGTCCTCGGGTGCGACGTTCAGGCTGCGTAGCAGCTGCTCCACTCGTTCGTCCTGTTCCAAGTCGAACCACTTGTGGGGCAGACGGTTTCGCATCGCGAACTCACGAAGTCGCAACGTATCCGGGGAGAAGCAGGAGCCGATTATCCGGAATCCGGAGCCGAGCCCGATCAGCAAGTGCCGACGCACAAGGTAGGCGCGCAGGATCAAATCGCTGAGCACGGGATCGTGGGCAATCAGCTCGCATACCTGCTCGGCCGGGACGACGAGTATCTCGCCGTCCTCGATCGCTTCGGCGGTGAAGAACGCCACCTGACCTTCCAGGAGTCCGAGCTCGCCCAGGAAACGCCCAGGACCGTGCACGCGCAGTATCCGGCGCTCGCCATCCGCGTCGCCTTCGTCGACGACTGCGATCTTTCCGGAAAGGACGACGACGAAATCGTTGTCAGGCGCGCCTTCTCGGATCAGCACCTCGCCGGCGTGAACCGGTCGACGCGAGCCACCGACCTCGAGCTTTGCGACCTGGTCGTCCGTCAGCCGCGGGAAGGCGCCCTCCTCGTCCGGGGTCTCGTCGTCGACCGGCGGGCTGTACCCGATGGGTGAGGCGCCCTCAGACGAAGTTCTGGTCGACATAACACCACCGCCAATCCTCGCCGGGCTCCATCGACTGGACGATCGGATGCCCGATGGCGTGAGCGTGAGCACTCGCGTGCCTGCCCGGCGAAGAGTCGCAGCAACCGACGTGTCCGCACGTCAGGCACAGCCTCAGATGCACCCACGGGGTGCCGAGGCGAAGACATTCCTCGCAGCCCTGCGGGGTACGGGGCACCACGGCCCGGATCGCGGTTACATGTGGGTCCGCATGGACAGGACTCATGGCTTCGCCTCCTCGCCGGCATTTTCCGAGAGCGCCTGATCGAGCCACGTGCGCAGCTGGGGGACCGGAGCTGCGCCCGACTGGCGAGCGAGAACCTCACCCCGGTCCATCACCAGCAGAGTCGGCACGGCGCGGACGGTGAATCGTTCAGCCGTCCGGGGTGCAGCATCGACGTCGACCTTGACCAGCTTGATCTGGCCGGCGTGTTCTCTGGCGAGCTGCTCGAGCGCGGGGCTGACCATGCGACACGGGCCGCACCACGTCGCCCACAGATCCACGAGCACAGGCACCGAGGATTTTTCGACGATCTCCGCGAAGTCACCGTCTCCCGCCGCGGCGATCCAGGGCAGCGGCTCGTGGCAGTTGCCGCAGCGAGGTTTTCCTTCCCCTGCTGCCGGGATGTTGTTGGTCTTGCCGCAGTTCGGGCACTTCACCTTTTCGGATCCCATGACCAGTTACCTCTTCTCAGGCCGCCGCGAAGGCGGGTTCGGCATACGCGACGGCAAGCTCGCCGCCGTCCACCGTGACGCTGATGGTGCCGTCCGGTTTGATCTCGCCGCGCAACAGTGCACGGCCGATCTTGGTTTCGACCTCGTGTGCGATGTATCGGCGCAGCGGCCGCGCACCGTAGACAGGGTCGAACCCGTGTTCGGCGATCAGTCGGCGTGCCTCCGGCGTGATTTCCAGGTGTATCTGTCTCTCCGACAACCTTTTTCGAAGGTCGGTGAGTTGCAGTTCCACTATGTACTCGATCTGGGGCAGGGTGAGTGGGGAGAACAGCACGATGTCGTCGACCCGGTTGAGGAATTCGGGGCGGAAATGCCCGCGCAGTTCCGCCATCACCCGTTCCCTGGCGTCCGGCTTGATTTCGCCGTCGGCTGTGACCCCGTCGAGGAGATGCTGGGATCCGATGTTGGAGGTCATGATGATCACCGTGTTCCGGAAATCGACTTGCCTCCCTTGAGAATCGGTGATCCGGCCGTCGTCGAGCACCTGCAGCAGGGTATTGAAGACGTCGGCGTGGGCCTTCTCGATCTCGTCGAAGAGCACCACGGAGTACGGCTTACGCCGCACCGCCTCGGTGAGCTGGCCACCTTCGTCGTACCCGACGTATCCGGGAGGTGCACCGATGAGCCGACTCACCGTGTGCCGTTCCTGGTACTCGCTCATATCGAGGCGCACCATGTTGTCTTCACTGTCGAATAGGGCGCTGGCCAATGTCTTTGCAAGCTCGGTCTTTCCGACGCCCGTCGGGCCCAGGAAAATGAACGAACCGATCGGTCGACGAGGATCACGGATACCGGACCTCGCCCGGATCACAGCGTCCGCGACCAGTTGCACCGCCTCGTCCTGACCGACGACCCGCTCGTGCAGGATCTCGTCGAGCTTCAACAACTTCTCCCGCTCACCTTCTTGCAGCCGGGCGACCGGGATACCCGTCCATGCGGCCACGATCTCTGCGATCTCGTCTTCGGTGACCACTTCACGCAGCAACGGATTTCGGCCTTGTCTGGTGGCCAGTTGCTCCTCCGCCGCCTCGAGCCGGCGTTCGAGCTCGGTGATCTCGCCGTATCGCAACTCGGCTGCCCGATTGAGGTCGTAGTTGCGTTCGGCGGCCTCGGCCTCGACGCGCAACCGTTCCAAATCTCCTCGCAGTTCTTGCACCCGCCGGATCGCCTGCCGCTCCGCCTCCCATTGAGCGTGCCGGGCGTCTGCCTCGGCCCGCAGGTCGGCCA
Organism: Rhodococcus qingshengii JCM 15477; assembly: GCF_023221595.1. Classification (NCBI taxonomy): domain Bacteria; kingdom Bacillati; phylum Actinomycetota; class Actinomycetes; order Mycobacteriales; family Nocardiaceae; genus Rhodococcus; species Rhodococcus qingshengii. The sequence goes on along the minus strand of NZ_CP096563.1, from coordinate 6,161,214 downwards.
GCTCCTTGCGCAATTCTTCGAGGCGCGCTTTGCTGGCCGCGTCCGTTTCCTTGGACAGTGCGGCCTCTTCGATCTCCAGACGGGTCACCTTCCGGGTGAGCTCGTCGAGTTCGGCAGGCATCGAATCGATTTCGGTGCGGAGCCGAGCGCATGCCTCGTCTACGAGATCGATCGCCTTGTCCGGAAGGAAGCGGTCGGTGATGTACCGGTGCGAGAGGGTCACGGCGGCCACCAATGCACCGTCTTGAATTTTCACGCCATGGAACACCTCGAGGCGTTCTCGAAGTCCGCGCAGAATCGAGATCGCATCCTCGGCACTGGGCTCGTCGACGAGAACGGTCTGGAATCGACGCTCCAGTGCCGCATCGGATTCGATGTGCTTGCGATACTCGTCGAGAGTGGTGGCACCGATCATGTGCAGTTCGCCGCGTGCGAGCATCGGTTTGAGCATGTTGCCGGCATCGAGAGACCCCTCGCCGCCGACCGAGCCTGCTCCGACCACGGTATGCAACTCGTCGACGAACAACAGGATGCGCCCCTCGGCAGCCTTCACCTCGGACAGCACGGCCTGCAGTCGCTCCTCGAACTCGCCGCGGTACTTCGCACCGGCCACCAGAGAACCCATGTCGAGCGAGAAGATCGTCTTGTCGCGTAGGCCCTCGGGCACGTCGCCGCGGACGATCCGCTGGGCGAGACCCTCGACAATCGCAGTCTTACCTACACCGGGGTCGCCGATCAGCACCGGGTTGTTCTTCGTTTTCCGGCTCAAGATCTGAGTTACCCTGCGTATCTCGGCATCCCGGCCGATGACCGGATCGAGTTTGCCTGCCCGTCCCTCGGAGACGAGGTCGCGCCCGTACTTCTCCAATGCCTCGTACGCCCCCTCCGGGGTTGCCGACGTGACACGCTGATTGCCGCGCACCTTCGTCAGCGCTGTGAGGAAGGCGTCCCGTGTGACCCCGTGACTGGCGAGGACCCGCCCGGCCGCGCTGGCCGATCCTTCCTCGGAGAGGGCCATCACAAGATGCTCCACCGACACGTAGGAATCCTTGAGTCTCTTCGCCTCCCGCTCTGCGGCATCGAGCAGCTTGGCCAGACGCTGGGTGATCATCACCTGACCGGGGGTCGCGCCGGGGCCGCTGACCTTCGGCCTACGCGACAGTTCACGATCCAGATCGGATCGAAGTGCTTCGACATTCGCGCCGGCCTGTTCGAGCAGTCGGGGCACCAACCCATCCTGCTGATCGACCAATGCGAGCAGCAGGTGCTCTCCGTCGACTTCGGTGTGGCCCATTCTGGTCGCAACATTCTGGGCTTCCTGCAAGGCTTCTCGTGACTTTTCGGTCAAGCTGCCGGTGTCCATGAGGATGTCCTCCTTCTGCGGGCCGCTGTTTCGAGTCTTTCGATTCGATCCAGCAGATCGAGCACGAGCCCGATTGCCGAGTAGTTGAGACCCAGACCCGTCCGCAGTCGTTGGATGCGTGCGGCGTGGGTCACTTCGGATGGGTCGAACGACATCTCTCCGCCGGCGTAGCGGTGGGCGTCGAGCAGTCCGAGAGCCACGAGTTTTCGTGCCAGATCCGGGTGCAGGCCAGTACGTTCGGCGAAGGCGTCCGGCGACAATCCGGTACGGCGAACCAATACGTACTGAGTGATCGGCGTTGAGGTGCTCATGTCTCTTTCCTCGGATTGAAGTTCGATTCGGCGCCCAACTGCTCGAACAGTTCGCGTTCACGTGCTGTCGGTTTCGGCGGAACCATCACCTTGATTTCGGCGTAGAGGTTGCCGTTGGCACCGCGCGGATTCGGCATTCCCTCTCCGCGCAGGCGCAGCTTCCTACCAGTCGAAGAGCCAGGCACCACTTTGACTTTCGCCTCTCCGCCCGGTGTGGGAACGACGACTGTCGACCCGAGAACCGCCTCCCATGGCGATACGGGCAGATCGACGTAGATGTCCCGACCCTGCACGCGGAACCGTGAATGCGGTTTGATCCGCACCACGAGGTACAGATCCCCAGGCGGCGCGTCACCGTTGCCTCGGCCTCCTTGCCCGGCCAACCGGATTCGCTGGCCGTCCAGGACGCCGGCTGGAATGTCGACGTCATACTGCCGTCCGTCCAGTCTGAGAGTGCGTTTTCCGCCCTGATAGGCCTCTTCCAGAGCCAGTTCCAGTTCGGCCTCCTGATCGGCGCCGGGAATCGGTCCGAACCCACCGCCTCCGCCGAACATCTGCCCGAAGAGGTCTTCGAAGTCGACGGCACCCTCACCACCGACACCGTGGCCGAAGTGCACCCGTCTCCCGCCACCGCCGTACCCGGCGGCGTTTGCCCGCACCCGTTCGTCGTAATCCGCGGGTACATGCCGGAAGTCGTCACCGAATCGGTCATAGCGTTTCCGGGTGTCCGGGTCGGACAACACCTGATAGGCCTCGTTGACCTCCTTGAACCTGTCCTCCGCAGTGGGATCCTTGTTCACATCGGGGTGGTACTTGCGGGCCAGCTTGCGGTACGCCTGCTGAATTTCGTCGGTGCCGGCGCCCTTCGGTACGCCGAGTACTTCGTAGTAGTCACGGGCCATCGGTTCTCACCCCTCTGGGCGGCTGACGACCACCGCGGCGGGCCGCAACTGTCGCCCGTCCTCTCCATAACCCGGGCGCAAGACCTCGACCACGGTCCCGGACGGAAGGTCGGGTCGGGTTACCACACTGACCACTTCGTGGAGTTCCGGGGAGAACGGCACACCGGCCTCGTCGTGGCGCTCGAAGCCGAGTCGTGAGAGCACCTGTACCGCCTGGTCCCGGATCGCCTTCACACCTTCGACGACGGCCTGCGGATCGCTGCCTGCGTGTGCAAGCGCAAGCTCCAAGTTGTCCAGTATCGGCAGCCACGCCGCCGAAACCTTCGCTACTTCCGCGGCGCGTTCACGGTCCAGATCTTTGGCGTATCGCTTGCGCAGGTTGTCCAGATCTGCGACGGCCCTGCGCCAACGGTCCTCGAGTTGAGACAGCTCGTCTGCCGTCTCGGCGCGATCGGACTCGGTCTTGCTTTGATCCGTGTCGGCGCTGTTGGTAGTCGACTCAGTCGTCGAATGATCTGCAGACATTTCCATCGTGCGCCTCAGCTTCGATCGAATTCGGCGTCGATCACGTCGCCGTCATCCGACGACGCAGCATCAGCGCCGCCTGCTTGGCCGTCGTCCGACTGGTCCGGCACAAGTCCGTAGAGCAGCTGTTGCAGCTCCGAGGTGAGTGGCTGAACCTCTTCGGGTGAAGCGCCGTCCTGCACGGCCTTTCGGGCGTCGGCAACCAGCATCTCGGCCCGCGCCTTCTCATGCGGCGGGGCACTGTCACCGAGTTCGGCGAGTCGCCGCTCCACTTGATACGCAACCGAATCGAGCCCGTTGCGCGCGTCGACCGCCTTGCGCAGCGCCTCGTCCTCACCCCGGTTCCGTTCGGCCTCCGCCAACATGCGCTCGACCTCACCCTGATCCAGGTTGCCCTGTTCACTGATCGTGATGCTCTGTTCCTTGCCGGTATCCTTGTCGCGAGCGGTGACGTTCAGGATGCCGTTGGCGTCGATGTCGAAAATGACTTCCACCTGGGCCTCGCCACGTGGCGCGGGGCGGATGTCTTCCAGCCGGAACCGGCCCAGCACCCGGTTGTCGGCCGCACGTTCGCGTTCGCCCTGCAACACCACGACGTCCACGGCGGACTGATTGTCTTCCGCCGTGGAGAACACTTCGCTGCGCCGTGCCGGGATCGTCGTGTTCCGCTCGATGATCTTCGTCATCACCCCGCCCTGCGTCTCGACGCCGAGGGACAGTGGGGTGACATCGAGTAACAACACATCGGAAACCTCGCCTTTGAGCACGCCTGCCTGGACTGCGGCTCCGAGGGCAACGACCTCGTCCGGGTTGACGCCCATGTGGGGGTCCTTGCCGCCGGTCAGCCGGCGAACCAGCGCCTGTACAGCCGGGATACGTGTCGAACCGCCGACCAGTATCACTTCGTCGATGTCGTTGGCGGCGACCTTGGCGTCACTCATGGCCTGCTTCACCGGGCCGAGGCACCGTTCCACCAGATCGGCAGTCAAATCATCGAACTTCGATCGCATGATCGTAGTGGTGAGATGTTTGGGACCATTCGCGTCAGCGGTGACGAAAGGCAGGTTTACCTGGGCCTGGGTCACCGAGGACAGCTCAACCTTTGCCTTCTCCGCGGCTTCGAACAGTCGTTGCAACGCCTGCGCATCCTTACGCAGATCGATGTTCTCCGCGCGCTGGAATTCGTCGGCGAGGTAGTCCACCACGCGTCGATCGAAGTCGTCGCCGCCCAAGTGGGAGTCGCCGGCCGTGGAACGAACCTCGACTACCCCCTCTCCGACGTCCAGCAGGCTCACATCGAAGGTTCCGCCGCCGAGGTCGAAGACCAGTACGGTTTCGTGGGTCTGTTTGTCCATGCCGTACGCGAGTGCCGCAGCGGTCGGTTCGTTGATAATCCGCAAAACCTCGAGGCCTGCGATACGGCCGGCGTCCTTGGTGGCGTTTCGTTGCGCGTCGTTGAAGTAGGCAGGAACAGTGATGACCGCTTCCTTCACCTTCTCACCGAGGAACTTGCTCGCGTCGTCGACGAGCTTGCGCAGCACGAGAGCGCTGATCTCCTCTGGTGCGTATTTCTTGCCGCGCACGTCGAAGCGGGCCTCACCGTTGTCACCCGCTACGACGTCGAAGCTGACCGCTTTGGCTTCCTCGGAGATCTCGTCGTAGTGACGTCCGATGAAGCGTTTCGCCGAGTAGATCGTGCCCTTCGGATTCAAGATCGCCTGCCGTCGGGCAAGCTGGCCCACCAGACGCTCACCGTTCTCGGTGAACGCCACCACCGAAGGCGTCGTCCGTGCTCCCTCCACATTGGAGATCACCACCGGCTCGCCGCCTTGCCAGCTTGCGATGACCGAGTTGGTTGTGCCCAAGTCGATGCCTACAGCAGTTGTCATGACTCAATTCCTTTCGATCGGCCCGGCCGTTGAGCAAGTGCGATTCCGCCCGCAACTTCGCTCGATGTCGGCAAGGACTTCGTAGTTCCCTGGTTTTGGCGAGTGGATTGGGTGAAGTCACGGAGACCGAGCAGGGCGCCGATAACGGCGCCCGACACCAATCCGTGGATGGCGGGCGTGAGGCTTGACAGCAGCCGAGGATTTCCGCGACTGCGCTTTGACATCGCTGAGTTTTGACATCACGCCCCTCAGCGTTGATGTTGTGGGGTTCGCCGGGCGTGTGCGTACTGACAGGGCCCGATCGCCGGTCAACCGGTTGAGCTCACGAACCACCCAGCCATGATGAGTCTTTTCGTCCACCTAAAGGGCGTCAACAACATTCGCCTGATGGGCGGTGTGAAACGGGGCAGCGGTGACCACGCCTGCCCTTGGTCGAAGATGCCCGCCGGAACCCGATCGAAGCGGCCATCGCATGAAACTCCGAGTATCGGCTTCGACACGAAAACTCGAGTGTCGGCCGCTACTGCGGTACGTCCACACTACCGCGGCGCATGCAAAAGGAGAACTCCCTTTGCGAAAGATCGTCACAGTCAGTGAACAGCAGCTCCGTTGAACCCGGACGAGATTCATTGTAGTTCTATCGAATCTCCTTGTGACAGAAAGGTAATGAGCCACCGCTGGCCGGTTCCAATTGGTTGCGAGTAGGTGGCGCACACCCGCGTGCTGCACGGTTCAACGTCCCGTTCTGTGGCTGGTCAACAGACCGCTCAGGCGGAATTTATTGCAAATCAACATTTTTCGGACACCGATATCGCTGGACTTGCGTAATTATCGTCTATTCCTTGCGGCATCATTCGGCCGAGGGCTCGGTTTGCCCCTGACACGGCGCGCGGATGTGCACGTCCGCTCGTCGTTATGTTTGTCTCGGTCCTGGCCGCGTCAAGGATGCGGGACGACTTCGGTCCAGTCGCAGTCGCGGGGCCGCGACTAGCTTTAAAGCAACGTCGGAATGTTCGACGTTGCCCTGTCGATGCGTTCTCTGACCTGACGACGCAGTCCACCGCTCACAGCGCCGCCACGGCCGCCTCGGCGACGGTCTTGTCCTGCTCCCCGGTGCCGCCGCTGACGCCGACAGCGCCCACGACCTGGCCGTTGTGCCGCAGAGGCACACCGCCGGTGAAGATCATGATGCGCCCGGCGTTGGAGGCGTGTATCCCGTAGAACTGCTCGCCCGGGCCCGCGTTGGCCGCGAGGTCCTCGGTCGAGACGTCCAATGCCCGCGCGGTGAACGCCTTGTTGATCGAGATGTCGATGCTGGCGATCCAGGCACCGTCCATCCGCACGTGAGCCACGAGGTTGCCGCCGGCATCGACCACCGCAATGTTCGACGGCGACTCGATCTCGGTGGCTTTGGCCTGTCCTGCGGCGATGACCCGCTGCGCATCGTCGAGGGACACCGAGGTCTGGTTCACGGTCATGACGCACCTGCCCCGAGCTTCGCGAACTGCTCGACGATGGCCTGACGGAACGCAGGAAGGTCGTCGGGCGAGCGGCTCGAGATCAGGTTCCCGTCGATCGCGACCTGTTCGTCTACGACTTCTGCTCCTCCGGCCCCGTCGGCAGTCGATATCGCTATCTGCTTGCCCTGCAGTGGCATTGGCATCGTTGTGCTCCTCTCGGTTCTGGCCGTGTCAGGGATGCAGGACGACTTTGGTCCAGCCGTCGTCGCGAGCGTCGAAGTGCTGGTAGCCGGATTCGGCTTCGGCGAGCGGGAGTTCGTGGGAGATGATCCAGGAGGGCTTTGCCCGGTCCTCGTGGATGAGGTCGCGCAGTTGCCGGTTGTAGTGTTTGACGTTCGCTTGTCCGGTGCCGATCTTCTGGCCCTTGAACCAGAATTTGCCCATGTCGAAGGCGATCTTGCCGTTGCGCTCGAGTTCGTCGGGGCCGTTCTGGTCCTGGGGAAGGAAGATGCCGACCACCCCGATGTGGCCGGTGAAGCGCACCGAATCCACGAGCCGGTTCATCGTCATGGCGGCGTCCTCGTGGCCTTGCGGGTCGTGTGCCTGATAGCCGACGCACTCGCACCCCTTGTCTGCGCCTTTCCCGTTGGTTTGCTCGAGGACCTGCTCGACGGGGTCGCCCTTCGAGTCGTCGATGGGGACGACGCCGATCTCTTCGGCCAGGCGTAGTCGGTCGGGGTGGCGGTCGACGATCATCACCTTGCTCGCTCCCTGGATCATCGCCAAATACGCGGCCATCAAACCGACTGGGCCAGCGCCGTAGACCACCATCGAATCGCCGGGTTGCATGTCGGCCAGGCGGGTGCAATGCCATCCGGTGGGAAAGATGTCCGACAGCATCACGTAGTCGGTTTCCTTGTCCTGGGCATCCTCGGGCAGTCGCAGACAGTTGAAGTCGCCGAACGGCACTCGCAGATATTCCGCCTGTCCGCCCCAGAACGGGCCCATCCCCGCGAAACCGAATGCAGCGCCGGCCATCTTCGGATCGGGGTGCACCGTCAGGCAGAATGCGGTCAACCCTTCCTCGCAGTTTCGGCAGAAGCCGCAGCCGATGTTGAACGGCAAGCACACTCGATCCCCTGGCGATACTTTGACCACTGCATTGCCGACTTCGGCGACGATGCCCAAGTTTTCGTGACCGAGGACCATTCCGGGCTCCAGATCGGTGCGGCCTTCGTACATGTGTAGATCCGACCCGCAGATGTTGGTGCTCGTGATCTTCACCAGCACATCTGTCGGATTCTCGATCCGCGCATCGGGCACGTCCTTGACGTGGACCTCTCGAGGCCCGTCGTATACAAGCGCTTTCATCGCGGCACTCCCTTGTCTTGTAGCTGCGGCTTTCCGGTTGATCTCGCCGGCCGCAGGCGTCCACGCGTGAGCGACCGACCGAATGAATCGTGCTGTTCGGGGAAGGTCCACGGCGCGCGGAAGTGAAGACCGCACCAAAATGTCGGCGCACCAACATTTTTCCTGCCATCGACGCAACTGCGGCTGCATCCAGGCATCGCATTCCCTCACCATGGAGTCTCCTCCTTCGGCTCTACGATCGCTAGGGGTTGGGATCGGTTTCCTCGAACGGTGGGTCTGGGTACCTTCCATTAACCGATGGATGGTGTGATGCTTGACAGTGTTCACCACCTCGAAGAGGAGATCCGATATGGCCACCAAGGCGCTGCTGGTCCGACTTGAAGCGAAGCCCGGCAAGGAAGAAGCGGTCGAGGAATTCCTCCGATCGGCACTGCCGCTCGTCGAGCAGGAGCCCGGCACGAAACCCTGGTTCGCGGTGCGGTTCGGGCCCTCGTCGTTCGGCATCATCGACGCATTCCCGGACCAAGTTGCCCGCGAGACACATCTCAATGGTCCGGTCGGCAAGGCCCTCGGCGAACGCGCCGACGAACTCTTCGCCGCGCCGCCCGAAATCAGCTACCTCGACGTTCTCGCTGAAAAAGTCTGAACAACCGACTGGAAAATGTCTTGTCGATGCCGGTCACATTCGGTTGTGAATACAGTTGTGCCACAGCCATACCCGAATCACGGTAGCTTTGCCGGCGTGCGCGGCTGTGGCGTACTGTCCGTCGCTCGCTTCGGCCCAGGTATCGGTAGATCACGAGCAGGGCACTCAGTCGAGCCAACTCGCTACCCGTGTAGGAAGAGCAGTTCAAACTCGTTTTATTGCAAAGTGTTTCGAGTTTGAAGTGACCTGCCTGGAGTGAAGTAGGACTCCTTGTTCTTGGAGGAGGGCTTAGTGGAGCACCACGGATCATCGAGCAAGGACGATTGGTGCTAGTCCTGTTGGAAAAGATGGTCGTAGACGATGGCAGAGGCCCTCGTTGAGGTCCCGGATGCGGTTGACGGCGAAAATTTCTGCAGTCGCTGCGATGCCGATGGCCCGGAATCGCTTTCTTCCCAGCGTCATTCATAGGTACTGACTGCAAGCCCGATTTCGATCGGGAAGGTGAAGACTCCCCACTACACGGCCGGTCGCCAGTGAACTGTCGATCCACCCGGCGATCGGTCCGGCCAGGATGAGACCACTTGCGATCGAGTACGTCATCATACCCGGCGGCGAAACCGATGAGTTCGACCTGCCGCAGTTCGTTCGTGTTCTTGTTGAGCGCATCGAAACCCTAAGCGAAGGATTGGATTTCGGATGGCTGTTTCAGGTTTGAAAGGCGGTGATGACACGTCCATGCGGGGTTGGCGTCGGAGCGGTGTGAGCTCCGATTTCGGTGGGCTGAATATTGTTGCAGTCGTGATATTTTCGTCGTTCTCTTTGGTTGTTTACGGATTGGTGTGTTGCCGAACACATCATGATGTCGTTGTCGCAAAGCGTCAGTGTTTGTTTCGTTACATCAGCGACAGCTGAGCTTGGATACGACATGGACGATCTTTGCGGGCAAATGTGTTCGGGTGAGTGGTGCCCTCAGGGGTGCTCGGAAGGCTAGGGGAAGTCGCGGTCACATTCGTTGTAGTCGAACCATGGCGATGGTTACCTGTGGGTTCGCTGCCAGGGTTGTCGGAAGGTGCGGCGTAGCTGGCAGCTGTGGTACCCATGGTTTTCGTCCGCTCGCGGTGGAGGATTAAAGTCTGTGCCGATGTCCAGGCCCTCGTCTCTGCCCCGGATCCGGTTGACGGCGAGGATGTGCGCGGTCGTCCGATCCCGGCGGTTTGAAATCGCTTTCCTCCTTGCACCACCCGTGGGTACTACGTGAAAGGCCGATTCCGATGAGTTCGACCTGCCGTGGCACTTTCGTGTTCTTGGCGGACACTCGACACTCTGTGTGAAGGGGTTGGTTTCAGGCCGTTTTTTCGTGTTCGACGCGTCTGCTGGGCCCTGAGTCCCGAGCCGCGTTATCTCTCCTGCATGGTGGGCCGGCGCTCCACGTCGGGTAAATGTGGAGCGCCGGTCCGGGCAGAACCCTCAGAGATGGTTCGTGGGATTGGCGGAACTGCGGGAAGCGACTAAACAGCCGGTGGCAGCGATGGCCAGTAAGACTGCTGTCAGGATCAATGCGGTATGAAACGCGGCCGCCGGATTGGCGCCGCCATTGACCCGGATCGCGAAGACGGCACCGAGAACGGCCGGTCCGAGTGCCCCGCCGTACTGCCTCATGGCGGTATTCGCGGCTGCAGCCATGCCTGCGAGGTGCCAAGGCACAGCGTTGATTGCTGCCGTTGATACCGAGGTCATCATGACAGCAACGGAAAAGCCGTAAATCGCAAGGCGCCACGCGAGGTCGGCAAACCCGGTCGACTCGTCGACTACGGTCAGGAGCAGCATTCCTACCGCAGCCAAAGCCAGTCCGCCCGCAAGGAGTGTCATTGCATTGAACCGATGCATCGTCAAGCCCACAAGAGGGTTGATCAGGGCGCCGATGCCGGTGACAAACAGTAGCCGCCAGCCTATTTCGAGCGGCGAGAGCTGCTGAACGGACCCAAGGAAGAGGCTGAGAAGGAACATGCTGCCGACAATCGAGAACAGTGCGATGAACGCTGAGAAGCCCGCTGCCGAGAACGTGGGCGCACGGAACAGCGCTAAATTCATCAGCGGCGTGGTGGCACGGAGTTCGATGATCACGAATGTAGCGAAGGCAACCGCTGCAACCCCGAGGCCGATTATCGCGTGAGGTGAGGTCCACCCGCTGGCGCCACCCTCGATGATGCCGTAGATCGAGGAAGCGATCGCGATCGTCGCCGAGATCTGTCCGGGCCAGTCCAGGTGACGACCTTTGGGTGACTGGGATTCAGGCAGTTTGGCGATCGCGAACATGCCCGCTCCGGCCGCCAGAACCGCAGTCGGAGCGAAGATCCATCCCCACTCTGCGAACTCCAGGATGCCGCCGGCCACCAGTGGCCCGAGTGCGAGGCCAAGCATCATTCCGGTAGCCCAGAGTCCGATGAACTTGCCACGCTCGCGAGGGTTGGGTACAGCGTGCCCGATGAGCGCGAGCGTGGTGGGCAGCAACATACCTGCGCCCAGCCCGGATACGGCTTGCCCGGCCCACAGGAGGTGAATAGTCGAGACGTCGGCCAAGGTTCCCGCGACTCCCGCGATGGCAGCTCCGAGGATCGTCAGCAGCATACCGATGAGGTAGATGCGTCGCCGTCCGTAGAGGTCGCCGAAGACTCCGGCTGACAGGACTGCGGCGGCCATGGGAATGACGTAGGAGTCGGAGACCCATTGGAGGTCTGAGGTACTGGCACCCGTGGCGTTGCCGATAGTGGTGAGCGCAACGGCGACAGCAGTGATCGGGACGTACGTGACGAACACGCCAAGCACGGCGAGACCGATGGTCATTTCCCGGCTGCGGTGCTCGTCGATAGTCCCAGGCATGTCTTCCGCATGCTCGGTGATGGATGACGACATTGGGGTGTGACTCCTTCTCGAATGTGCACTAAATCGATATAGTAAATCGATATAGTGAAAAGGTAACAGATGGGTCGGCCGCAGACCGATACAGTGAGGGCTGCCGATAGGAGCTGGAAATGCGAAGTACGACGCGGACGACCTTGCGTGACGTCGCTGCGGCCAGTGGAGTATCTGTGACCACTGTGAGTTTCGTGCTCAACAACAATCCGAAGCAGACCATCCCGATCGCCACGCGGGAGCGCGTCCAGCAAGCCGCGCGCGACCTCGGCTACGTGCCACACGGGACCGCTCGCGCTCTCCGCGAGGGGTCGTCGCGCATCGTCGTCCTCAACATCGCAATCGGACGAGAGAGCAACTATTCACGTAGCTACATTCGCGGCCTCGACGACGAACTCGCCGCCCACCAGCACGTTCTGCTTGTCAAATTCGGGCCCTCCTCCGCGGAATCGACCCGGCAGGTTGTCGACGCGATAACACCGCGGGCCGTCCTGACATTCGGGGAGGCATATCTGAACGGCAACGAACGCGACGACGGCAGTTGGACAGGAGGTCTGGCCGCGACTTCTGCGCTACAGATCAACCACCTGGCCAGCCGCGGCCACACCAACATCGCTATGGCACTGCCCAGTCATGGCACCGACCTGCGTGACGTCCGTCTACGGTTCGCACGCGAGTCCGCTGCAGCGCTCGACTTGGCACCGCTCACATCCTTCACGATGCCGTCACCGAGGGACGCCGGAACCGATGCACTGCAGGAGTTTCGCGCGTCCAACCCCACGGTGACAGCGGTCGCGGCTTTCGACGACGACGTCGCGCTGCGAACTCTGGCAGCCATGAGAGATCTGAAACTCACAGCGCCTCGCGACCTGGCTGTCATCGGGTTCGACGCCACCGAATACGGGGCACTCGCGACCCCACCACTGACAACCGTCCACACCGACGCCGAAGCCCACGGGCGTCTCGCAGCACGCGGTGCCCTCGGGATCGATATCTCGGACGTAGATCTCATTCCCGGGCGGGTCATTGTGAGAGCGACAGCGTGAGGTTCCGGAGTCGGGTATCGCTCTGCGGCGAGCATGATCCACTGCCGTGCTCTGGCGGATACCGGCCGTGGTACCGGTGGCGCTGATCGTGGTGGTCGCTCAGGCTGGCATGCGCAAGGTCCTATCACAGCAACTGACGCCGAGCAGAAGTTTGGGTACGTCGCCAAAGTTCGTTTGTGAGCGTCCGATCGGGCTGGGCAATCAGTCACAGCGCAGATCGGCGAGCGGTAGGTCCGGACGAAGGACTGCTCGATGGACACGAGTTAGGCCGTGCGTTTCGGCCTTGACGTGGGCAAATCTGACCACCACGCTGTAGGCCTCGACAACCAAGGGGCGCGTCTGTACGACGAAGCCCTGCCCAACGACGAAACCCGATTACGGGTGTGTTCGACCAACGTGCCAGGGCACGGACCGATCTTGATCGTGGTCGATCAGCCCAACACCATCGGCGCATTGGCCGGTCGCAGTGGCCTGCGGGTGCGTTCATCAGGTGGCCTACCCACCGGGGCTGTCGACGCGCCGGATAGCCGATCTGTATCCCGGCCAGGCCAAAACCGATGCCTGTGACGCGTTCATCAGCGCCGACAGTGCCCGAACGATGCCGCACACCCTGTGCAGAGTCGACACCGGAGATGACACCCGCACCGAACTCGGCGTGCTCGCCGGTTTCGATGACGACCTGGCCGGCGAAGCCACTCGAATCAGCAACCGAATCCGAAGGCTGTTGACAGGCATTCGCCCAGCTCTCGAACGAGTGCTGGGCCCACGGATCACCCATCGGGCGGTGTTGGAGATCCTGTCTCGCTGCGGCGGCCCGGCCGGGCATATGCGCAGCGGGCACCTGCAAACTGGCCGCGATCGCCACCAAACATGCGTCGCGTATGGGCGCTCGAAACTTGCGTGTTCATTGAAAGAGGTTCTTCAGCAACGCAATTCCATCGGCGACGACGTGGAGAGGATGCTCGATGACCACTCTCTTTCCCGGGTCCTGACCTCCGTGCAGGGGGTGGGAGTCAGGACCGGCGTAAGAATCCTGCTCGAAGTAGGCAATGGATCAGCATTCGCCTCCGCTGGCCACCTGGCCGCCTACGCCGGAATCGCACCTGCGACCCACCGGTCTGGGATCTCGATCCGCGGAGAACGCCCGCCCGGTCAGGTAACCGCAAACTCAAGCGCGCGCCGTTCCTCTCGGCTTTCGCTGTACGCCACGACCCGGCCACTGCATCTATTACGACCGAAAACGCGCCGACGGCAAGAACACAATGCAGCCTTGATTTGCCTGATCAGACGCCGCTGTGACGTCGTCTGCGCCATGCTCAAGAACAAGACCCTCTACCCGCACCAGTCCGATACGAAATCGCTGGAACGCGCGCCCTTATCTCGCGAGCAACGACGCTAGGACGTCGGTCGTCGTATTAAGGTTGACGCCGATACTTTCGAGATCGGTCAGCCGCTCGGAACTCGTCTGCGACACGGCATCGGTGACCAGCACCGTCCGAAAGTCTCGTTCGCTCGCGTCGAACAGAGTCGCTCGCGGACAGTTCGGCAAATTGCATCCGGCCACGACAACAGTGTCACAATCCTGTCGGCGCAGGAGCGACTCCAGGTCGGTGCGATGAAATGCACTCCATCGTGGCTTGAACAGCACGATCTCGCACGGGCCGACGGTCTGTGTCTTTCCTGCGAGAAGCAATTCCGTGTCCAATCGGAACCCCTGCGGGAGAACACCTTCCGCGACTTGCGATCCGACCGTTTCCGGCGCGGCCACCTCGGCACCCGCTTCGATCACGTGGCGCCGCAATAGGTCGACATCCGAACTCCCTGGTGCGTACAAGCGAACTACGTGGACTACAGGACGTCCGGCACGCCGGAAGGCCTTCACCAGCGACGCGACGTTCGGCACGACGCCCGTCGTGCCCTGGATCGCTGCTTGCCCGTCGTCGAGAAAGTCGCGTTGCAGGTCGATGACGACCAGTGCAGAACGGTCCCATCTCGGCGTGATGTAGTCCGTCATGTATGCCCCTCCTGCGAGGATCTCAGCCAGGCTCATTCCGTCGATTGATCAGGCAGCCAGCGTAAACGACTGATCGCACGCACTACCGCAGCGACCCTCACCCAGCGGCGCAGCGTCCTCCGATCACCTGATCCACATCAGGATTGACCAGACATAGGGCACCCCCGGTCGGGGCAGAGAAAGGGGCAGGGGTGGCCTATGGGTTGTCGATCGCGTTCGCGTCGAGCACGTGACCCGACGGTCGCTGTCGTTGTCGAGCTGCCAGGGCTACTCGGCACGTGCACCGTAGAACCGTGCCGAGACCGATATCAAGCGGCGCGGGAAAGATCGACCGGACGGCGGCACTACACGGAGGAAATGCATACGGTCACACTACGACGACCAGGAACAAGGCCACGATGGGTGGAGGCGCGATTAATGCGTTGGCCGACTTCGATCTGTCGCTCGTTTCCGCTGAGGACGATGTAGCCGCGATTCGTGCGCGACTGGAAATGGGAGGCATTTTCCATCGTTGAAGTAATGTCGCAGCACGATGTGATGGCCGATTGGAACTGCCCAGTGCCGATAGCGGGAGAGTTGGGGGCGATGTTTGGCGGATCAGTCGGGGTCTGTCTTGCTCGGCGAGAGTGGGTGATCACCCGGGTTCCGCCGTGGGGGTGGTTCGTGATCGCGGCCGCATTTCCGGAGCGTCCGAATGCGTCACGTGCAGAACATATGTCACGACTTGTAGGGCCCTGGCTGCGAGCGAGTGGATTACAACGAGAGGCAGATGATGTTCGTCGTCAGCCTGAAGGCGTTGATGAATTCCGTTGCGACCCTTATGCGATGCCCCGAGTTGGCGATCCGATCCCTTAGGTATCGGCCCTTAGGTGTAAGCCCCGAGAGAATCTAGTGAAATTCAGCCCCGAGGGACGATGTGGGAGCGCATTGTTCTGAGGATCGTTGACGCGATGACATCGAACCAGAACAACAATTGGCAATTCGCGAAAGCCGTTCTCCGGAAGCCGTTTACCATCGGCGCGATCGCACCCAGTTCGGTGCCGGTCGCGGCGGAACTGGCAGCGGTGGTACCGAACGAGGGTGCGCCGGTGGTCGTGGAGTTGGGCCCCGGTACCGGATCGGTCTCCGATGCCATCTCCGCGCGGTTGCCCACAGGTGGTCGTCATATTGCGGTGGAGGTTGACGGCGATTTGGCGGCGCATCTGCGGCGCACGAGGCCGCGCGTCGAGACGATCTGGGGCGACGCTTGCGATCTGACCGGACTGTTGGACGCCGTCGGAGTGGATCGCGTCGACGCGATCGTCTGCGCCCTCCCGTGGTCGCTCATCGATGGAGAAAGACAGTGCGCGATTCTCGGTCAGATCGCGGAGGTCCTGATCCGTGACGGACACGTGAGTGTTCTGGCCTATCCCCACGCCCATTGGCTGCCGAGAGCCCGGGATTTTCGAATTGCGTTGCGCGGGAAGTTCACTGAGGTCGTGCGAAGCCCAGTGGTGTGGCGTAATGCGCCGCCCGCGGTGGTGTACCGATGCGGGCAGTCGATGTCTCGTGCGATTTCCCTCTGACTTTCTGACCGGCCTACCTCCGGTCTGGCTGTTGGTGATCAGTTCAGTCCTGATCACGGCGGAAGTGGGCACTCTGATCGGCGTCGTCCTTCCCGGCGTGACCGCGGTCCTAGCGCTCGGCTATCTCGGCAGTTCGGGCACCGTTCACCCGGTCGCAGCTTGTGTCGTGGCGATTGTCTGCGAGATCGGCGGAGGCCACCTTGCCTACGCCAAAGGTCGATACGCCCGCAGCACTCGAACATCCGGAAACATTCGTCGCAGTCTCAAATCTGTTGTGGACAAACATTTCAGCCGATCCAGCTCCTGGTCACGGTCGATCGAACTACGGGCGCTGGCCCTGGTGAAGCGGAGGGGTGCCTTGGCGATCGTGTTGTGTCAGTGGTTCGCCGGCGTCCGCACCGTGACACCACGATTGGTGGGATCGGCTGGGATGAGCTATCGAAGGTTTGCCCTCGCGCAGGTTCCGTCAGCGGTGCTGTGGGTGTGCACGTGGATGTCGGTCGGGGCGGTGGCCGGAGCGACCTACGAGCGCATAGCGACCAGGGTCAGTGTGGTCGGTCTGGTGGTGTTGGCGGTGGTTCTGCTCGTCGTGTCGGTGTGGGCGACCGTACTCCGGCGCCGGCCCCCAAGGGATGGAGCGGGGACGCCGCCGAAGTTGACAGCGCGGACAGGCCCGACTGACAACGGATGACCCGGTCACCGGCGGCCGATCTCGCGACTTGGAGCTAGGTGGCCCATCAGGTTGGGGTTAGGTGTCCGACCTGATGGGCCGTGCGCGCCCACGTCTGGGGAGACGGGCGAGCAGTATCGGTGGCCCACCGCATTCGACCTCACGCCGAGATGACGCTGCGCTTGGGGCAATCGTAGCGAAAGCGTTGGCCGCGTTCGGCATCCCCCAGGATGCCTCGTCTCCCGCTCGCCGTTGTCCATCCCCTCGCTCATTCGATGGGGAGAGCGCGTGCTCCGCCGCACCACCCGCGAGACAACCCGCGTAAAGGATCCGGCCACGGTCTGTTCGAGACGATAAGTGCCTGTCGTCCGCCCCTGATGCCGGCTTGGCAGCAACATCTATTAGCGCGGTGTGCAGTGCAGTTGGCACCTCATCCGTACAGGTGGGGGTTGGTTTCTCTTGGAAACTGATCTAATTCCGTGCCGCCGCTGTCGCCTACCTGTCGTGGCTCGGACTTGTGTCAGCTGCCGTGCAGTGCGGCACGGAGTGCGTCCACGGCGAGGGTCCGTGCAACATTGGCAGCGCGGGTGTTTCGGAGGCTGTCGAGCAATAGGAAATCGTGAACCATTCCGGCCACGCGCACCGATGTCACGTCGACACCTGCCTCTCGGAGCTTATTCGCGTACTGCTCTCCTTCGTCCCGAAGGACATCGGCTTCGTCGGTGATGACCAACGTGGTCGGGAGTCCGGCGAGGTCCTCGAGGGAAGCCTGTAGCGGCGAGGCGTGCACTTCTGCGCGCTTCGCGGGGTCGGAGGTGTAGGCGTCCCAGAACCATTTCATGCCGTCGCGGGTGAGGTAGTAGCCTTCGGCGAACTGCAGGTAGGACGGAGTATCGAAGTCCGCGTTGGTGACTGGGTAGAGCAACACCTGTGCCTTGAGGTCGATACCTCCACGTTCTTTGTTCATGAGTGCAAAGACCGCAGACATGCATCCGCCGACGGACTCCCCGGTCACCGCGATGCGGGTAGTGTCCAGGCCGTGCTCGGCTCCGTGCTCGAGTATCCACTGCCCAACCGCGTAGTTCTGTTCGACTTGGGTCGGGTACTGGGCTTCGGGCGCGCGGTCGTAGACGGGAAATACTCCGGCAGCGTCGGCGCCTACCGCGAGTTCGCGAAACAGTCGATCGTGTGTCTTGTCGTCTCCGAAAACCCATCCGGCGCCGTGGATGTAGAACACCACCGGCAGTGGTCCGGTAGCGCCTTTCGGTCGAATGATGCGAGTGCGGACCGTTCCCCATTGGCCTGCATCGACGTCCACCCACTCTTCGTCGACGTCGGGTCGTGCGACGCCGTCGCCACTTTGTAGGTCCCGCAGTATCTTTCGTCCTTCTTCGGGTGGCACTTCGTAGATTCGGGGGTGGGGGTCGGTGGCCTCGCACAGCTCCTTCGCTGCCGGTTCGAGGTACGGAGTGAGCGGTGGTGGTAGTTCGGACATGTCAGCTGGCCTCTCGGGTGGGGGAACGATGGGACGAAGCAGGCGATGGTTGGTCTTTCGAAAACTCGGTCAAGAAGTGCCGGTACATTCGAAGGGAGGGTACCTGGCAGAAGTACGCAAACCCGCTGCATAGCAAGTAGTTTCGTGCTCCAGTTGCATCGGGTAGTAGTCGCTACTTCGACCCCGCACTGCCGACGAGCGATCGACGTTCGGTTGAATGTGTGCACCTCTCACATGACCTAAACATATTGCCTGTCGGGTCGTCAATGGATCGATGTTCGCGCGTGTCGGAGGCGACCGTCATGGCTTCTCCCACCAGGCAACGATGCGTGCGACCACCTGTGAACTTGCCCGGACCCATCTGACGTGATCGTTGCTCGCACCGGGCAAGACGTCGTCGTGCTCGTACTGCCATCGTGTCACCGCGCGTGTTTCGAACAGTTTCTCCGCGAAGATGTCCACCGATCGTGGTGGGGCCATGGCGTCCGATGCGAAACTGATGACGAGAGCGGGCGTCGCGATCGGCCGATCGGCTTTGTACGGTGGGTTGCCTGTGATGACCGTGCGGGCCCATTGCCGCATCAACGTGCGAGCGCCGGGGCCGCCGAAAGCCGGTGTCGGTACGTAGCCGAACAGTGTGGTGAGCAGCGGGACGGCTACTGCGCCCATGAGCAAGACGTGTAGCCCGCAGAATCGGTAGGTTCGATGGTGGGGGAGCGCAGCAGCTACGGTGACCATTGCCTCGACCGCCGGGTGGTTCAGTTGGTGTCCGGCGACGAGTTGACCGCCGAGACTGTGCCCGAGCAACAGGATTGGCTGCTCGGGATGATCCCTCCGCGCACAGGTAATTGCGTCCTCGATGTCGTCGATTTCGTCCTGGTAGGACCAATCGTGTCTGCGGTCGGCGCGGGGCTCGCCGCGTTCGGATCCTCGTCGTCGAATAGCATGGGCCTCCCACCCGTGCCGTGCGAACTCTGCGACCAGCGGTTCGTAGAAGTGCGACCCTATTGCCATCGCGGGCGCGATCAGGACAAGGGGAGCGCTCGAGCTGTGCAAGCGGTGACGAATCGGAGTGCACAACGGACGAGGTGGGCCTTCGTCTTGTGCTGCGTGGTGTTCGTTTCTCACAGTTGGCAGATCACCAGTGGTATTTCGCGCTGTGTTCGTCGTTGGTAGTCGGCGTAGCCTTTATAGGCAGCAACGACTTTGGTCCACAGTGCGGCTCGTTCTTCTGCGGACGCGGTGCGTGTGTGTACCGCGAAGCGTTCTCCGTCCATGACGAGTTCGGCGTCGGGGTGGGCCTGGAGGTTTTTATACCAGTCCGGATCGCGGTCGTCGCCGCCTTTCGACGCGACGAGCACGATCCAGTCCTTTTCTCGGACAGGGGTTGTCAGGTAACACGACCGCGGGAGTCCTGACGAGCGTCCGATCGTGTGCAGCTCGACGACCGGCATTCCGAAGGGTTTGGACAGCAGTCGCCCTCCACTGACGGTGAGCACGATTTTGTGCGCACCGTTCATCAGCTTGGCGCCGAGGTCTTTGACGGTGTCGGTGTTCGACATTTCTCATCCCTTCATGAAGGTGGTGAGGGTGATTCTGTGTGCGTGCGCGGTGGGTGCCCTGTGAGGGGTCATTCGCTCCAGTCGGTTGAGATCTGTCACGAACTCTGCGGCAGGAGAAGGACTTTTCCCACCGAGTCTTTCGATTCGAGCAACGCCTGCCCCTCGTCTGCATCGGCCAGGGGTAGCTTTGCCGAAATGATCGGTCGAATAAGCCCTTGTTCGATCAACGGCCACTCGTCAGTGGCGACGGCCGCAACGATCTCCGCCTTCGAGCCGGGGCCAGTCAGCGGGCGGTTGCGCACGTTGAGGCCGATGATTCGCGCACGTTTACCGATGAGTGCACCGACGTTCGCCTCACCGGTGAAGCCTCCCTGCATGCCGATGATCACCAGCCGACCTCCGACAGCGAGGGCGTCGATGTTGCGGCTGAGGTAGCTCCCACCCATGATGTCGAGGATGACGTCTACCTGGCCCGCCAGTTCGGCTGCGAAGTCCTGATCTCGGTAGTTGAGCACGATGTCGGCACCGAGGTCTCGGCAGCGCTGCGCCTTGGCCTCTGATCCGACGGTGACCGCGACGCGCGCCCCCAGCGCCTTGGCCACCTGAATGGCATGGGTTCCGATTCCGCTGCCGCCGCCGTGGACGAGAAGCAGATCGCCGGCTTGCAGGCCTGCGTCGGTGACGATCGTGGACCAGACGGTGCTCGCCACCTCGGGCAGAGCAGCGGAATCGATCAGAGTCACGCCTGCGGGTACAGGTAGTAACTGAGATGCGGGGACTACTGCGTATTCTGCGTACCCGCCTCCGGCGATCAGGGCACACACTTCGTGGCCCAGTGCCGGACCGTCGACGCCGGGACCAAGGGCGACGACGGTGCCGGAGATTTCGAGACCCATGATGTCGCTGATACCCTGCGGTGGCGGATAGAGTCCCTGCCGCTGCATCACGTCACCGCGGTTGATACCGGCGGCGGCAACGCGAATCAGGACCTCGCCAGGTGCGGGCGTTGGGGTCGGTACTTCCTCTACGGCGAGGTTCTTCTTATCGTCGACGACGATCGCTCGCATGGTGGGGGTGACGGTGCTCATCTTGCCTCTCCTGTGGTGGTGGTCGAAATCGGTTGGCAGGCGGTGTTTGTCAGCGTGCGCCGATGGTTTTCCAGATGCGTAGCGCGGCGTTCACCACGGGTGCCCATGCGTTCCAGGGGATTGCCGCTGGTGGGTAGAAACCGAATCGCGACTGGTGGGCGATGGTTTGGGCTTCGGTGTATTTGAGGATGCCGTCGATACCGTGCCGACGCCCGAGGCCGGAATCGCCCATTCCGCCCATCGGCGAGTCGATGCTGCCCCATGCCGCGGCGAAGGCGTCGTTGATGTTCACGGTCCCCGAACGCAATCGGGCAGCGACTGAGCGGGCGCGGGTGGCGTCGCGACCCCACACGCTGCTGTTGAGTCCGTAGACGGTGTCGTTTGCCCGTGCAACTGCCTCGTCGTCATCGGCGACGGCGTAGATCGAGACGACCGGACCGAACGTCTCGTCCGTGTGCAACGTCATCTCTGGTGTGACGTCGGCGAGGATGGTCGGCTCGTAGAACAGCGGCCCCAGGTCCGGACGTGGCTTCCCTCCGGCCAGAAGGCGTGCGCCCTTCGCGACGGCGTCGTCTACATGAGCCGACACTGTCTTCAGTTGTTTGTCGGTGGTGAGGCTCCCGACGTCGACCCCGTAGTCGTAGGAGGCTCCGATGGTCAAGGCAGAGGTTCGCTGAACGAACTTGGCAACGAACTCGTCGTGTACGGACTCGGCGACATACAGGCGCTCCACCGAGACGCACAATTGTCCTGCCGACGGGAACGCAGCGCGCACGGCCCCTTCGGCTGCCCGATCGAGATCTGCGTCGTCGAGGACGAGCATCGCGTTCTTGCCGCCCAGTTCGAGTGACGCCCCGATCAGCCGCTGGCCCGCGCCGCGGGCGATGTCTCGACCGGTCGCCGTGGACCCTGTGAACATGATGTAGTCCGCGTTCGCCAAGAGTGGGTCCCCGATCGAACTGCCTCGGCCGATCACCATCTGCCACACATCGGCCGGTAGGCCCGCTTGGTACATCAGGTCCATGGCCCACAAGGCGGTCAGCGCGGTCTGGGTGTCGGGCTTCTGCACCACAGCATTTCCGGCCATCAGTGCGGCGATGGCGTCCGTCGCCGCCATCGACAGTGGATAGTTCCATGGCGAGATGATCGCCACCACCCCTTTCGGGTGGTGCAGCTCGGACGTGCGGGTGAGGAAGGGCAGAGCCCCCCGGCGACGTTCGGGTTCAAGAACTTTCGGTCCGGTGCGGCCGTAGTAGCGGGCGGCGATGGCAGCGTCGGCGATCTCGAGGTACGCATCGCGACGGGTCTTGCCGTTCTCAGCCTGCATCAGGTCGAGCCCGGTGTTCTGATTCTTCAGGACCAGATCATGGAAACGCAGTAACACGCTGGCACGCTCCGCTACGGAAGTCGCTGCCCATCTCGCCTGGGCGCGGCGGGCACGAACGAATGCTTCGTCGACGTCAGCCGGGGCCGAGACCGGGAAGTCTGCGAGTGGTGAACCGGTGTACGGGGCAGTGGTGATCGAGCGGGGAGCGTCGGGCGAGGCCGTAACTCGTTCTGTCAGCCGTTCGAGTAATCCTGTGGTCAGTGTGGCAGGCAGCGCCGCGCGGGGATCTGTGGAGGTGTCGGTCGTTGTGGTCATGTCGGTGTACTCCTGAGATGTTCGGTCGATACGAGGTGTCAGCGAACCGAGACCGGGACCGGCATGTGCAGAGCGGCCTGAGCCGAGGTGGTGGCATCGAATCTGATCGTGCGGATGGGCCGGAGTGCGCGTAGGTCGTCGGACATCCTGCCCTCGCCGAGAGTCAGATCGAATCCGCGAGGAAAGAACGACGTTCCGCTGGCGAGGACGTTGGTTTGGTTGAGGGTCGAGTGCCAGGATCCGTCTCGCTTCGTGTACGAGGTGAGGGTGGAGACGTTCGTGCCCGTTTCGAACGTCTTCTGCTCCGGGGTGGGGGCGGAGAAGGCGATGTCGGCGCCGCCGTCCGCGTTGGCGATGCGGGCCGTGGTGCGTGCGTGGTCGATGCCGACATCGAGATCGGTGACCCACTTGGGGAACCCGTACCCGTCATGGCCGCGCACCTGGGCGATGTCGGTGTTGACCGGAAGTGAGAGCACATAGGAGTGCAGGTGATCGTCACCGAGGGCGGCAACCAGATCGGCAGCGGCCGTGGTAAGTCCGCCGTGGCGCGCCGGGCGAACCGCCACACCCACAGCCGCCTCGGTGTAGAAATCGATGTCGCACACGTCGTAGCGGAACGCCATCACTGACACCAGCCCGAACCCGGGTGCGATTTCCAGCGGCGCCAGCTCCTCTGGGATCCGCTTACGGATCGCCCTGCTCGGGGCCACCATGGTCAAACGCGCGGAGGACATCGCGTAGTAGAAGTTCGGCGTCCTTGTCGTGCCGATCGGCGATTGGACCTGCGTTTTCGGAAGCGTGCGGAAGAAGTCGACACTCGGGACCCGCGGGTCGGCGGCGACCTTGTCGAGCGGCACATCCATCCGGTAGCGGTCGAACAGGCCGTCCTTCGGAATTTCGACGGTCCGGCCGCCCAGATCGACCTTGACGGTTGTCGCTGTGTTCGTCATTTTCATGCTTCCGTTCGTTCTGTCGACCATTCAATGTTTGCATTGCTTACATCAGGCTAAGGGTGAATGTAAGCACTGTCAACACTGTCTGGGTTCGCCGCCGAAATGACGGGAAACTGTCCGCATTACCCGATCGAGGGGGTGCGGTGCTGTAACCAGCGGCGATACCGCCGGAGCGCGCGGCGCTGCAGCAGCTGCTCTTTCAATAGTGCGACCACAGGGCTGGCCGTCGGCCGCGTGGACTTGCCTCGGCCTAATCGTCGAAGCTGCTGTCGCACGCGAGCCATGCTCGCCGCCGACGCCATGGCCTTGTCCTTGATGGTCACCGGGGCTAATTCGACGGAGGCTGCGGCATCGAGGCGCCACCGATTCGGCAGATCGGGATCGATCGCCAACGCACTGCCCATGCCGACCAAATCCACACCGCTCGCCAGGACCTGCTCGGCAACAGGTCGCCGAACCACACCGCCGGTCAACATCAACGGCACCGGGCTGGCCTCGGCCAGTTCCTCTGCAAGAGTCAGAAAGTAGGCCTCCCGAGCGAGGGTGCGATCGTCCGGGCCTTGGCCGGTCATGGCCGGTGCTTCGTAGCTCCCTCCGGACAGTTCGACGACGTCGACACCGAGTGGTGCGAGCATGGCGATCACTTGCGCTGCGTCGTCGGAGTCGAATCCTCCGCGCTGGAAATCCGCGGAATTGAGTTTGACGGCAACCGTGAACGTCGGGTCGACAACCCTGCGCACTGTGCGGACGATGTCGAGGAGCAATCGCGCTCGGTTCTCTAGGGTGCCGCCCCATTCGTCGGTGCGCTGATTGACCAACGGAGAGAGAAACTGCGAGAGTAGATAGCCGTGTGCGGCATGGATTTCCACGCCGTCGAAACCAGCTTCCTCTGCGCGACGTGCTGTTGTTGCGAAACGGTTGACGGTGTCGTTGATCTGGAGGGCGGTCATGGCCTGGGGATGCGCAAATCGCTTGCTGTTCTTGCCGAGTTCGACGCGAGTGGCGGACGGAGACCATGCGACACCGGGCATGTCGGCTTGAATCTGCCGACCGGGGTGATTGATCTGCATCCACACTTTCGCACCTCCGCCCTTTGCGGCATTCGCCCATTCGCGGAACGGCCCGATTGGGGATTGTGCGTCGAGAACGACGCCGGCCGGCCCGGTCAGCGCCTCCGCGTGAACCATGACGTTGCCGGTGATGATCGTTCCCACCCCTCCTCGGCTCCAGCGGTGGTACAGCTCGACCAGCTCTTTGCCGGGGAGCTGTCCAGCGACGGCCATGTTCTCCTCCATGGCTGCCTTGACCATCCGGTTGGGGAGTGTCGCCCCACTGGGAAGAGTGAATGGGGCGAAGGCCGGAGAGACTGTGCTGTCAGTCTCCAACTTGTCGGGTGCAGGGTCGGTGAATGGCATCGGCGCTCCTGAATGAGGTATGTTTACATTGCTCACATGAGCGTAGAAAGGAAAGTTAACGGTGTCAACATCTGTCAAGGGTGGCTACCATCACGGTGATCTGAAGGCCTCGCTGCTGGCGTCGGCGATGCGCATGCTCGAGGCAGGTGAGCCGTTTTCGATGCGCGCGATCGCGCGCGAGGTCGGTGTGTCGGCGACTGCGCCGTACCGACATTTCGCTGATCGTGAAGCACTCGAATCTGCTCTCGCCGCGCAAGGATTGCGCGATCTGAAGGCGGACCTGACAGACGGCCGCGAGCTACCGTCAACGTCGGCAGATCTTGCCGAATTCGCAGTCGCCTACGTCGAGTTCGCGCTGCGGCGACCGGCGCTCTTCCGGTTGATGTTCGGCAACGAGTGCGACACGGGTAACGACGAGCGCGTGCAAGCGGCTGGAGAGATTCATCTGCTGATGCAGATGGGGATGACGCTTGTCTTTCCTGATGCAGATTCCGAGGCGTTGGCATCGGCGGCATGGGCATTGGCGCACGGTTTGGCTTGTCTGCATCTCGACGGCAAAATGTCGACGGCCACGGCCGGTGAGGCTGCAGATCGGGTGCGAGCAGCTTTTGCTGCGATTCTGGCGGTACAAGGGTGAGATCCACTGACCAAAGCGATCGAGAGAAGAGTTCGATGACCAAGCGAATCTTGAACGTAGTCACCAACGTCGGCCACTACGACGATCCGTCTCATAAGACCGGGTTGTGGCTGTCCGAGCTCAGCCATGCCTGGCAGGTTTTCGACGACCACGGTTTCGAGCAGACTTTAGTCAGCCCCGAGGGCGGAGCGGTGCCCTTGGAACCGCGATCGCTCAAGTTCCCGAACTACGACAAGAGCGCAAAGGCATGGCGGTCCGACCCTGCTCGGATGGCGCTACTCGACTCCACCGCCAGCCCCGAACAGGTCGACTCCGCTGACTACGATGCGATCTTCTTCACCGGCGGGCATGCAGTCATGTACGACTTTCCCGGTAGCGAAGGTCTGCAACGTATCACCCGGGAAATCTTCGAACGCGGCGGGATCGTGTCGTCGGTGTGTCACGGTTACTGCGGACTTCTCGACACCACACTGTCCGACGGCAGCTACCTCATCGCCGGCCGCAAACTCACCGGATTCGCCTGGCGCGAGGAAAAACTCGCCCGCGTCGACAAACTCGTACCCTACAACGCCGAGGAAAAAGCCAAAGCGCGTGGCGCACTGTACGAAAAGGCGAAACTGCCCTTCGTGTCCTACGCAGTCGTCGACGGAAACCTCGTCACCGGCCAGAACCCAGGATCCGCAAAGGAAACCGCAGAGAAAATTGCAGACCTCCTGCTGAAGGCCTAGCGGAGCTCTCGATGGCGAC